>JANOFZ010000001.1:0-8886 GCA_031413935.1 Thermoleophilia bacterium
GCCCGTCGTTCGGCCAGCAACTCGAGCGCACGATCCATCGTCAGGCTCTCCGGCTCATCACCCCGGCGGAGACTCGCGTTCGTCTCGCCGTCGGTCACGTAGGGACCGAAGCGCCCGTCCTTGACGACGATCGGCCTGGCCGTCGTCGGATCGGGGCCGAGATCCTTGAGTGGCGGCTTCGCCTGCCCGCGGCCACGCCGCTCCTTCGGCTGCGCCAGAATGGCGGTCGCCTCGTCCACCGTGACCGTGAAGAGCTGCTCCTCGTCGGTGAGCGACCGGGTGTCGGATCCCTTCTTGATGTAGGGGCCGTAGCGTCCGTTTGCGACCTGAATCTCCTCGCCATCCGCCGCTGTTAGAACGCGAGGAAGGGACAGCAGCCGCAGTGCATCCTCCAGCGTCAACGTTTCGAGCGACATCGTCTTGAAGAGGGAGCCAGTGCGTGGCTTGTCCGTGGAGCCCTCCTCGAGCACCTCGCTCACATACGGGCCGTAGCGACCGTCCCGGGCCACGATTTCGCGACCCGACTCCGGGTCGACACCGAGCGTCCGGTCGCTCGAGCCCTTGGCCAGGAGCTCCTCGGCCTTCTCGCGCGTCAGCTCGTCAGGGGCCATGTCATCGGGGACGCTCGCCCGCTCGTCACCACGCTGCAGATAGGGACCGTATCGGCCGACGCGCAACACGATGCCGTCTGCGCCCGGAATCTCGATCGAATTCACGTCGCGCGCGTCGATCTCCTCGAGGTGATCGGTCACGAGTGCGTGGAGGCCTTCCTCGGCGGGCTCGCCGTTATGCGCCGCCGCCCCGCGGTAAAACCGACTCAGCCAGTCGACCCGATTCTCGTCCCCCTCGGCGATACGGTCGAGATCGTCCTCGAGTAACGCCGTGAAGTCGTAGTCGACGAGCCGTCCGAAGTGCTTCTCGAGCAGCTTCGTGACGGAGAAGGCAAGGAACGTGGGGACAAGAGCCGTGCCCTTCTTGAAGACGTAGCCACGATCGAGGATCGTGCCCATGATCGACGCGTACGTCGACGGGCGGCCGATACCTCGGTCCTCGAGCGCCTTTACGAGCGACGCCTCGGTGTATCGGGCAGGGGGAGAGGTCGAGTGTCCGTCGGCCTCGAGGGACGACGCGCTCACCGACTCGCCGACCTTCAGCGCCGGCAGCCGCCGCTCATCGTCACCGATCTTGCTCTCGTCGTCTCGTCCCTCCTCGTACGCGGCGAGAAACCCGCGGAACGTGATCACGGTGCCGGACGCACCGAACTCGGCGTCGCGTCCATCGGTGGCCGTCGCTCCGAGGCGCAAGGACGCTGTCTGCCCGCGCGCATCCTCCATCTGCGACGCGACGGTGCGCTTCCACACGAGCTCGTAGAGCGCGTGCTCGTCCCGCGACAGCTCTCGCTCTACAGCCGCTGGCATACGGAACGTGTCCCCGGCAGGACGGATCGCCTCGTGGGCCTCTTGCGCGTTCTTCACCTTGCGCTCGTAGAGGCGAGCCTTCTCCGGGACGAACTCGGCGCCGTACAGCTGCGCCGCCTGCGACCGTGCCGCCGCGAGCGCCGCCTGCGACAGCGTCGTCGAGTCGGTGCGCATGTAGGTGATGTAGCCGTTCTCGTACAGCTTCTGAGCGACCCGCATCGTCGTCTGTGAGGAGAAGCGGAGCTTCCTGCTCGCCTCCTGCTGCAGCGTCGAGGTCATGAACGGCGCGGCCGGGCTTCGCCTGTACGGCTTCTCGTCCACCGAGCGGACGACGAACGAGACGTCCGTGAGCCCGTCTGCGAGGGAGCGGGCCGCATCCTCGTCGAGCGCGAGGATGTCGGACTTGAGCTTGCCGTCATCCCCGAAGTCCCGGCCCTGCGCGACGCGCGTTCCGTCGACGGCAACGAGCCGCGCTTCGAACGACGCGGGCTCGAAGATGCCCAGGATGTCCCAGTACGACGCCGAGACGAAGAGCATCCGCTCGCGCTCGCGCTCGACAACGAGCCGCGTCGCGACCGACTGGACGCGACCCGCGGAGAGGCCCGGCATCACCTTCTTCCAGAGAACGGGCGAGACCTCGTACCCGTAGAGCCGATCGAGAATCCGACGGGTTTCCTGCGCGTCGACGAGACGGTCGTCGATGTCGCGCGTCTCGCCGAGGGCGCGGTCGATCGCCTCTCGCGTGATCTCGTGAAATACCATTCGCTTGACCGGCACCTTCGGCT
Source organism: Thermoleophilia bacterium (assembly GCA_031413935.1). Lineage (GTDB taxonomy): Bacteria > Actinomycetota > Thermoleophilia > Gaiellales > Gaiellaceae > Gaiella. Next base: position 2,204 of record JANOFZ010000001.1, read on the forward strand.
TCAGGACCTCCAGGAGATGCCAGGCGATTGCCTCCCCTTCGCGGTCTTCGTCCGTCGCGAGCAGCAGTTCAGTGGAGTTCTTCAGCTCCCGCTTCAGCTGGTCGACCTTCTTCTTCTTGTCGGGATCGACGACGTAGAGTGGCTGGAACTGGTCGTCGACGTTGACACCGAGGCGCGACCACGACTCCTTCTTGACGGCGGCCGGAATGTCCGCGGCGCGGTTCGGAAGATCGCGGATGTGGCCGATCGACGATTCCACGACATAGCCGTCGCCGAGGTAGCCGGCAATGGTTTTTGCCTTGGCGGGAGACTCGACGATGACGAGACGACGTTCGGCCACTAGTGGTCTTTTCGGGTCGGATGACACGTTCCTCCCCGGCCAACCGCCGGGTGCGCGCGTCACCATAGCGGCGCCGTGGCGTACCGCAAGTGTCCGGAACGGACGATACTGCCCTCAAGCATGCGTTCGATCCCCCGTCCCAGCTGGCTCTACCTCGTCATCGGCGCGCTCAGCTACCCCATCCTCCGCAGCGTCGGTCGGCTGCGTTGGCAGGGCGCCGAGCGACTGCCCCAGACGGGGGGATACGTCCTTGCGGCGAACCACCTCTCGAACTTCGATCCGTGGCTCCTGGGGATGCCGCTGTTCCCCCACCGCTACCTCCGCTTCATGGCGAAGTCGGAGTTGTTCTGGTTTCCGCTGGGCCCGTTCATCGGCGCCTGCGGGGCCTTCCCCGTCAAACGGGGCCAGCAGGATCAGGAAGCGGTCGACACTGCGCTTCGCCTTTGTCGAGAAGGGAACATCGTCGTCATGTTCCCCGAGGGCACCCGGCGCGAGAAAGGGCTCCGCAAGCGCCGGGAGGCGCGGTGGCGGTCGGGCGCAGCCCGCATCGCCCTCGAAGCCGGCGTGCCGCTCATCCCCGCGGGTATCCACGGCTCGGGACGGTTGCTTCGGTTCGGCCGTTTACGCGTCGCATTCGGCGACCCCATCGTGCTCGACGACCTCGTCGGTGTGCCCCCCGACGAGGCTGCCCACACCGCTACGGAGCGCCTGAAGGATGCAATCACGGAGCTCGAAGAGGCACTCGCGTGAAGCCACTCCTCGTGATGGACGGCGACTCCTTCGCGCATCGGGCGTTCCACGCGTTGCCGCGGACGCTCCGCCGTGACGACGGAGGGCCTGCCAACACGCTGATCGGGTTCATGTCGATGCTGCTGCGCCTGTGGAAAGCGGAGCGGCCGCGCGCCGTCGTCGTCGCCTGGGACACGATCGGCGTCCCCACCTATCGCAACGCGCTGCTCCCGACCTACCAGTCCGGCAGAGAGTTCGATCCCGAGATCGTCGACCAGCTCGCGCTCTTGCCCACCCTCGTGTCGTCGACGGGAATCGTCTGCGGGAAACAGAGCGGCTACGAGGCGGACGACTTCCTCGCCGCTGCTGTCGCCGCCGAACGGGCCTACGGTGGCACGACGCTCGTTGCCACCTCCGACCGCGACGCGTTCCAGCTCGCCGCAGACGACGTCACGATCCTGCAGCCCGTGCGGGGAGTCAGCGAGCTTGCCCGGATCGGCCCCCCGGAGGTGCGTGAGCGGTACGGCGTCGAACCGCTGCAGGTGCCGGACTTCATCGCACTGCGCGGAGATCCCTCGGACAAGATCCCGGGAGCACGCGGCGTCGGCGAGAAGACCGCGGCGACGCTGCTGCAGGCGTACCCCGACCTCGAGGCAATGCTCGCTGACGGACGCTTCGAGAGCGAGGCAGAGCAGCTCCGGGTCTTCCTCCGCATTGCCACGCTCGACCCGTCCGCGCTGCTTCCCGAGTTGCCCGACGTCGAGCCGGACTGGGGTGCCGGAGCGGCTGCTGCGGAGGCCCTCGGGGTCGCACGGCTGGCACGGCAACTCCGGGAGGCCTAGTGCACCGTTCCGGAAGTCACTCGGGCCCTGGCGGCTGCAAAGCTGCGCCGTGCTGTGTCCTCAGTCGCCCCTGTATAACCCCGATACCGAGGCTCCCTGCGTCCTTGCCCGGCTTGCTTTTCGCACGCCAGGATCACCAAGCGACTTCCGAAACGGCGCACTAGCATCGACCTCGTCAGCCACCCGGCGATGGTCGACCTGCACCCGACCGGCGATCACCATCCGGAGACGGGAGGGCGTCTGGCCGCCCTGCTTTCGGCGTTCAATCCGGAGCTCGAGGGTGAGCCGGCGGGCGTCGAGGCGATCGAGCGGGCGCACGACGGCGAGTACGTGGCGCGGATTGCCGCTCTCGAGGAGGAGATCTGGCTTGACGGCGACACGCCGGCAGGCCCCACGACCTGGGAGGCAGCACGCCTCGCTGCCGGTTGTGCGATTCGCGCGGTCGAGGTGGGAGGATTCGCGCTCGTCCGCCCGCCGGGGCATCACGCCCTCCCCGATCGTGGGATGGGCTTTTGCATCTTCGGGAACGCAGCCATCGCCGCCCGGCACGCGCAGGCCGAGCTCGGGATCGAGCGCGTGGCGATCGTCGACTGGGACGTGCATCACGGCAACGGCACCGAGGCGATCGTGCGCGGTGACGAGTCGATCCTGTTCGTGTCGCTCCACCAGTGGCCGTACTATCCTGGCACGGGCGGGCCCGACACGAACGACGCGACCGTCCTCAGCATCCCTCTCCCTGCCGGTTCGGGCGACGCTGCCTACGCGAACGCGTTCCGCTCTCTCGTCGAGCCGGCCGTGCAGTCGTTCGATCCGGAGCTGCTGATCGTCTCGGCCGGGTTCGACGCGCACATCGATGATCCGCTCGCCGACATGGCGGTCACGGCCGACGGCTTCCGGGAGATGGCCGCGCGCTGCACGCAACTCTGTCCCCGGGTCGCCGCAGTCCTGGAAGGCGGCTACAACGTCGCCACGCTGCCCGCCCTCGTCGAGGCCTCGCTCGAGGGATTCGCGTCGTAGCACCGCCTTCGCTCAGCGACCCGAGCCGGACCGTTGAAACGGCCGGGGTGCGGCCCGGCCGTCTCGGTGCGGTTTACCCCGCTAGCTCCTCCTTGGAACCTGCGTAGTTCATCTATCGGCGGCGACGGCCGCGGCTCGATCGCCCAGGCAGAGCGAATCTGATCGCTCGCAGCGAGTGAGTTGAAACTCCCTGTAGGGGAGACGGCGCAGCCTCTCCCGGGACAGGTCACAGCAACCACCAGCCTCGGGAGCAGACAGGCGTTCCGTTCTGAGCAGGCGTGTTCGTGCACCGCCTCCAAACGTTCCATCGGTCGCCGTAGGGGAGATGGCGCAGCCTCTCCCGGGAGCGAATACTGCGGCCACCGGCCTCAGAGGCAAGCGCGCGTCACGGTGTGCGACCGCGGTTCTAGTTGCGCGCAGTGGCGAGCCGCTCGAGCGCTTCCCGGCGTGACGATACCCCGAGCTTCCGGAGCAGGCTCTTGACATGCGAGCGCACCGTGTGCTCGGAGATGTACAGCCGGGCGGCGATCTCATCGGTACCGAGGTGCTCGTCGAGGAGGAGGAGAACCTCGACCTCGCGGGCGGAGAGCTTCTGCGCAACCTCGTCGGGAATACCACCCATCCGGCCACCCTCGCGGACGCGATCGAGGAGCCGACGCGCGATCGAGCCGGACAGGGCAGCCTCGCCGTCCGCAACTCCGCGGAGGAAGAGCGCGATGCGCTCCGGCGGCTCGCTCTTCAGGAGGTATCCGGCCGCTCCGGCCCGGATCGCCTCGAGCAGATTCTCGTCCGTTCCCGATGCGGTGAGCACGACGACCTCGCTCTCGGGTGATGCCTCGCGGATGTGCGGCAGCGCGGCCAGCCCGTCCATGCCCGGCATCGTCAGATCGAGCAGTACGAGGCGCGGTCGAAGCCTGCCCGCCTCGGCAATCGCTTCCGCGCCGTCCGAAGCCTGTCCGACGACGTCGAAGCCGTGCTGTCCGAGGAGGGAGGCCAGTGCCTCCCGCGTGAGGGGGTGATCGTCAGCGATCAGGATGCTCTCCATAGGGGACTCATCGGCAGCAGCCCTCTTGCCGATTAGGGGGATGTGCAAAGCCATCCCTCGGACAGGTACCGGTCGTGGCTCGCCGGCGAGCTTCTGCTCGTGTGTCTCCTCGGGCTGGGGACGATCCTGCTCTTCGTCACGGATCGCCTCGACGGCTACGAGTTGCCGAACGCGCGGATTGCTCTCGACACAGCTGTGGCGATCGTCGCGACGATCGTGGCGCTCCTCGCTGCTATCAGGTTCCTCGTCGAAGGGCGCGGTATGGATCTGCTGCTCGCGGCCGGATTCATGGCGATCGGCCTCGGGACGGCGATCTTCGCGGTCGCGCCAGTGGTTGTGATGAACGAGCTGGCGCCAGTCGAGGCCTGGGCGGCGATTGGCGCGGTTCTGTTCGGAACGGCATTGCTTGCCCTGGCGCCGTTCGTGACGCGCCGGGTCACGAAGAGGCCGCGGGCGCTTGCCGTGACGCTCGTCATCGTCGGTGTCGGGCTCGTCGGAGTCTGGGTCGACTCCCGGGTGCTCCGCCTCGAGTTCGACCTCGGCCCAACGGGCGACGCACGCTCGGCGTCCGTGACCGTCGCCTACGCGCTCCTGACCGCGCTCTCCCTCATTGCGGTCATCGGCTTCGGGTTGCGCTATCGCCGTCACGGGCGAGATCTCGACAGCTGGCTCACGCTCGCCCTCACCCTGGTCGTCTTTGCCGACCTGCACTACGTGCTCGCTCCCGCTCGTTCGAGTGACTACGTCCTCCAGAGCGATCTCCTGCGCATCCTCGCGTTCGGGGTTCTGCTCGTCGGAGTCTGGCGGGCGATCGGCAGCGCCGAGTTCGGCCGGGCCGTTGCGGAGGAACGCGCCCGGGTGGCCCGCGAGATCCACGACGGCCTCGCGCAGTATCTGTTCGCCCTCTCGACGCAGGTGAGCATGCTCGAGTCGGGTGCGGCGCTCGACGAGATCCTGCCGCGGATGAAGTTCGCGGTCACGGGGGCACAGCAGGAGGCCCAGTTCGCAGTCCTCGCGCTCTCCGCCGCCGCGGGATCCGCCCCGTTCGACTCGGCCCTGAAACGCTACGTGGATTTTCTCGTGGCCGACGGAGGGATCGACGTCGAGGTGCAGATCGATCCGAAGGTGACGCTCGCTCCCGACGAGGAGATCGAGGTGTTCAGGATCGTTCAGGAGGGGCTCGCAAACGCACGGAAGCACGCGGGTGCCCGCCAGGTGGAGGTGTCGATCATGCAGCAGGGTGATCGGCGGATCGTCCGCGTTGCCGACGACGGAGCCGGCTTCGAGAACGACGACCCGGGCGCGGGGCAGGGCCTGAAGAACATGCGAGCCCGGGCCGCAGCGATCCAGGGCGCCTTTTCTCTTAGCTCGGCCCCCGGCAAGGGAACGGCGATCGAGGTAGTGCTCCGGGCTGTCTGAGGTGGGTGTTTTTTCCATCCATCTATAGAAAAGCCCCGCGGTAGCGGGGCTTTTCATTAGCAGGCCTGTAAGCCGGATCCTGTCGTGGGTGACCATCTCTCTTGGCCGGCAGTTACCTGACGGCTCGAGCGGCGTACCCGGTTCCTCGGCGGGCTGCGTCAACGGAACCTGCTTCGCCTTGCACCGGACGGGGTTTGGCTAGCCGCCGTGTCACCACGGCGCTGGTGGGCTCTTACCCCACCGTTTCACCCTTACCAGAGCCGACGCTGTTTCCAGCACCTGCTCCGGCGGTCTCCTTTCTGTGCCACTGTCCATCGGCTTTCGCCGTCTGGGGTTTCCCCAGCGTCCTGCCCTACGGTGTCCGGACTTTCCTCGAGCGCACCGCCGAAGCGGCACGCCCGCGGTCACCCGGCCTGCATGAATGAGGGTAGCGGGGCGGCACATGCCATGCCACGCCCCAGAGCGTGGCATGGCGCTGCGCTGCGGCTCGGGCGGTGACGGCGGGCGCAACGCAGCTGGTTCGATGGATATCTCGAGAAGCCGATCAGCGTCCGCGAGCTGCCGGATCAGGTGCGGACCCATTGCCGGCAGCCGAGAGGCGAGTGACGAAGCCGGACGAGTCGCTCCTTCCGAGCCCGCGCAAGGCGAGGATCGTGGGTTCCGGGCCGCGTGTGACTCGTATCAGCGGTCGACGGTATCGAGGAAAAGCCGGGGAGATGGTAAAGGCTCTCCCCGCCCGACCGCCTTCCCGTCAGCCGGTCTGCGCGACGGTCGGCAATGCGAGCTCCGGCACCTCGTGGCCCTCGGCCAGGATCGACCTACACTCGGGGCAGGCGATCGCAAGGCCGTAGGCCCCGTGCATGTGCAGGACGAACTCGCTGCACACGGGGCAGGCGAGGCTCGCTCCGCGCGCGAGCGCGACGAGCTCCTGGTCGAGCGTCCGGGCAAGGGGCGTAATGGTCATCGCAGGCTTCTGAACACCCCCACGACCTTGCCCATCACCTGGACGTGATCGGCATAGATCGGCTCGAGAGAGCTGTTCTCCGGCTGCAGGCGGATGCGGCCGCTCTCGCGGTAGAACGTCTTCACGGTCGCCTCGTTCGCGCTCTCGTCGTCGCCGACGAGCGCCACGACGACGTCGCCGTTCGATGCGTCCTCCTGCTTGCGCACGACGAGCGTGTCGCCGTCGAGGATGCCGGCCTCGATCATCGAGTCGCCACGCACCGTGAGCAGGAAGTCGGCGCTGCGGCCGAGCGGCTCCGGCACGGCGATGCGCTCTTCCACGTTCTCC
>JANOFZ010000002.1:0-2693 GCA_031413935.1 Thermoleophilia bacterium
CCACCCAGGTGCGCGTCCAGGCGATCACCGACGGCTCGCGCATCGCCTTCAGGCTCGAGTGGGCCGACAGCGTGGCGGACGATCTGCCTGGGCGTCGGAGTTGTAGTAGTGCGGCCCGAGGCGAATCCCGTCGGGACGGAAGTCGCAGAGAATCTGCCTCTCGGTCAGCTCCTTGTGCACCGCCGCGAACTCCGGGACGAACACCGTCACGGTTCCACCGCGACGCTCCGGGCTCCTCGGGCTCCTGATCTCGAAGCCGACTGCTTCGGCCCGGTCGATGAGCAACTGCGTCTGCCGGAGCGAGTTCTCGCGAATCCGCTCGACCCCGACCTCCTCGATCAGGTCGTATCCCGCGGTTGCGGCGTAGAGCGCCGGGACGTTCGGCGTGCCGGTGAGAAAGCGTGCTGCTCCGTCCGTGTACTCCATCTCCTCCTCGAAGCCAAAGGGACGCTCGTGCGCCTGCCAGCCGGTGAAGGTCGGCTGCAGCCGCTCGGACAAATCGGGACGCACGTAGAGCCAGCCGTTCCCCGGGCCGCCGTTCAGCCACTTCACCGAGCCGCCGACCGCGAAGTCGACGTTCAATGCGCTGACGTCGAACGGGACGATGCCCGCGCTCTGGTAGCAGTCGAGGATCACGTGCGCTCCCACCTCGTGCGCTCGCCGGATGATCGGCTCGATCACCTGGATCTCTCCGGTTCTGAAGAGGACGTGGCTGATCGGGACAAGCAGGGTGCGCTCGTCGATCGCGTCGACGATGGCACCGTCGTCCTCACAGACGATCACCTCGAGGTCGGGCTGCGCCTGGTAGAGGTAGCGCACGGAGGGGAAGTTGCCGCGCTCGTAGACGACGCGATTGCGCGCCGGGTCGATCGGGAAGAACGACGACAGCACGACCGCCTCGGCAACGGCGACGTTCTGGTGCATCACCGTCGTTCCGGGCGCGCCGCCGACGATGCGGCCGACCTGGTCGCCCACGGTCATCGGCATCGTCCACCAGCCCTCACCCCACGAGCGGATGCCCCGCTCCTTCCACATCCGCGCGTACTCCGCCAGGCGATCCTCGGCCTTCGCGGGCATCGCCGCGAGCGAGTGGTTGATCAGGTAGGTCGTATGCTCCAGGATCGGGAACTCGGAGCGGTAGTCGACGAGGTGGCGCATGGCCCGAGCCTAGACAAAAGGGGTCGCGAGAAAGAACTCTGCGTGGTATCCTACTATGGACTAGATCTAGTCTAGTCCATCGCCGACATGCCCACTCAGGTCAACATCCACGAGGCAAAAACGCACTTCTCGCGGCTCGTCGAGCGCGCTGCCGCGGGCGAGGAGATCGTGATCGCGAAGGCGGGAGAGCCGCGGGCGCGGCTCGTGCCGCTCGAGCAACCGCGTCCGAAGCGCAGGCAGGGTGGGTCGATGAAGGGCAAGATCTGGCTCGCGGACGACTGGGATAGCCCGGAGACGAACGAGCAGATCGCCCGCGATTTCTGGGGCGATGCCTGGCCGGAGGAGGTTGCAGAATGAGGCTGCTCCTGGATACGAACGCGTTCATCTGGTGGCTCGACGACCCGACGCAGATCGCCCGACCCGCGCGCGAGGCGATCGAGGACGGCTCTGTCGACGTCTCGGTCAGCGCCGTGACGGCCTTCGAAATCCGAACGAAAGCGGCCCTCGGCAAGCTCACGTTTGACGGCGACATTGCGTTCCACCTCGACCAGGAGGGATTCGACGAACTGCCGGTGTCAATCGCCCACGCGGTTGCAGCCGGTTCACTTCCACTGATCCACAAGGACCCGTTCGACCGTCTCCTGATCGGTCAAGCACAACACGAGCAACTCACCGTAGCCACACGCGATGCGACATTCCAGAGGTACGGCATCTCAGTACTCGCCGCGTAGCTACGACAGCCGCTTCAGCACCCCAAGGGCCTGCTGGTTCCACGGCACGCGGTGCGTCGTCCCGGCCCCGCGCATCGCGTCGAGGTGCGCGAGATACCAGTCGTAGGTGGCGCACAGCGTCTCGGCGTTCGAGAGCCGAGGCTCCCAGCCGAGCAGTTCCTGCGCCTTCTCGATCGAGACGAAAGAGTCTTTGTGAGCGGTCTTGTAGTGCCATTCGGCAAGGGGCGAGAGCTTTGCGAGCTCGAGCGCGCGCAGCGACAGCTCGGCCGGCCTGACGGGCACGGGCCAGAGCCGCGAGCCCGAGCCGGCATGGTCGATCAGCTCCTGCAGGTCGCCGCGCACCGTCCCGAACACGCCGGCGCCGACGTTCAGCGCCTCCCCTCCGACCGGAGCCATGAAACTGCGAGCCACAGCATCGACGAGATCCTCGACAGCGAGGAGCTGGTAGAGGTTGCCCCCGTCCCCGAGGATCGGGATCCGACGTCCCTCGCGAATCCAATCGAAGAGAATCTCGAAGACGCCGAGCCGCTCGGGCCCGATGAACGTCTTGGGACGAATGATCGCGATATCGAGGCCGCGACGGCCGAACTCGCGCGCCAGCAGCTCCGCTTCGATCTTCGATTCGCCGTACCACCCCACACCGACGAGCGGATCGGTCTCGTGGATCGGGTGCCGCTCCGGCACGCCGTAGACCGCCGTCGACGAGATCAGGACAACACGCCGAACACCCGCAGAGCGCGCGGCCGCAAGGACGTTGGCCGTGCCTTCGACGTTGACCGAGCGAATCGCCTCGCGCGACGACTG
>JANOFZ010000003.1:0-2267 GCA_031413935.1 Thermoleophilia bacterium
GAAGGCGATGGACGTGGACGACCTTCACGCGCCCGGCTCCCGCTCGGCCCGGTTGCCGAATGCCGCGAAGATGCGCGCGAGCGTCATCGCCGCCGGAACACAGAGCAGGAAGTCCCAGGGAGCGCGATACCGCACCGTGCCCGCGAAGACCACTGCCATCAACGTGCCGTAGCCGAGCAGGAGCAGCGTCAGGCCGAGATATCGCCGCGGCAGCCTGCCCAACCCGGCGAGCGCCAGCGCATACAACGCCAGGACATAGAACGGCTCGAAGACATTGCGGGCGAGGCGCGACGCGGCTCCGCTCGACTCGCCGCCCTCGACGGTGACGGAAGGTCGCCACAGCATCCAGGCTGCCTGGGCAGACAACTTCGCCTTCTCGCCGGGCTCCGTGCGCCAGAAGTCGAGCACCTCGCCCCGGTAGAACCGCATCTGCGCGCACTCATCGACCGTTGTGGGCTTGCCGCCGGCCGTCAGGTCGGCGGCAAGCTCGGGCCATGGCGGCGCGCCCGCGAGCTCTGGCACCTGGTCGATCCAGCCTCCTCCACGCAGGATCTCGAACGTTGCCGGATTGTTCGCCTTCCACATGGCTCGTGCGTCCGTCGTGATCGTCGCGCAGCCCATCGCGACGTCATTGCGGACGATCCATGGCGTGACCACAACCCCCGCAGCGACGACGAGCGCCGTGGCGGAAAGAATCCCTGCTCGTCGCGGCGAGACCGTCCAAAGGAGATAGCCAGCGAGTGCGAGAGGGAGCAGCGTGAGGCGCGCGTTGCCGAGGATCGCGAGTCCCGTTGCGACCCCGGCGGCTGCGGCGATGCGCGCAGAGGCCCGTTCGGTCGCGATGACCACGAGAAGGGTGAGCAGGGCCGCGAGGAAGCCGTCGAGAACCTCTCGATTCACGTGGACGTCGTGCCAGATGAGGTACGGATGTAGGGTCGAGAGGAGTGCCGCCACGACTCCGATGCCCCGGGTAGCGATCCGGCACCCGATTGCATAGACGAGCAGCGCGGTTCCGGTGGCAACGGCGATCTGAGCCAACCCGACAGCAGCCCAGGAGTGACCGAACGTCGCATAGAGGGGCGCCAGGAACAGGGCGTACAGGGGCTGGGTGTAGCCCGACGGCACGCCGGCGATGAACCCGAAGGTGCCGGAATCGACGAGGGTCCGGGCGAAACGGTCGCTCTTCTCGGGCAGCGACCCGATCAGGTCGTCGCGCTCGACCGCGACCACGAGGAGGCGCGGAAGAACCGCTGCAAGGGAAACGACGAGAATTGCGTTCCGCCGGGTCATGCAGGAGCGGGCGTGGCATCGGCGGTGTAGCGCTGCTGCCAGAGCTCGAGCATGATCAGCGCCCAGATGCGCGCACCGTGGTCGGCACTGCCCTCGGTGTGCTCGCTGAGGAGGGTCTCGACCGCCTCGGGCCTGAACTGGCCCCGATTGCGAGCCGCCGTCCCGAGCAGAACGTCCCCGGCAAGGTCGCGAAGCTCGCCCCGAAACCAACGTGCGACAGGAACGCCAAAACCCGCCTTCCCGCGCTCGAGGATCTCCGGGGGGAGATCCGCTGCAAACGCCCGACGCAGTGCGACCTTCCCGGTCGAGCCGTCGAGTCGGAGATGATCCGGCAGGCCGAGCGCCAGCTCGGCGAGGTGGTGGTCGAGGAACGGTGCACGGAGCTCGAGCGAGTTCGCCATCGAGGCAATATCTGCCTTGTAGAGCAGATCGTCGGGCAGGTACGTCTCGACGTCCGTCAGCTGAAGTCCCGTGATGCCTGCCGCTCGTGGCGGACCGAGCAGTGAGCCTGCTGTCGCGAGTTGTCCGAGTCGATTGTGGGCCTCGTCTGTCCAGAGGCTGCGGCGCAGCTCGAGCGGAAACACCTGCATCAGCTGCCCATAGCGCTCCGCCGGCTGGAGGCCGATCGTGTCGAGGAAACGAGCCGCCCGGAATGCTGCCGAGCGTGGCTCGGTCCTGGCCGACCGCAGTACCCGTAGGCTTCTCGCTGCGGCGGAGGCAACGCCGCTCGGGACGTGGTCGAGCCGGGCAGCCAGAGCGTGGGCACGGTAGCGCTCGTACCCACCGAACACCTCGTCACCGCCATCCCCGGCGAGCGCGACTGTTACGAAGCGACGCGCGTGCTCGCAGACGAGAAAGGTCGGCAGTGCAGACGAATCGCCGAACGGCTCGTCGTAGGCGTCGGCAAGACGCGGCAGCAGCGCAGCCGCGTCGGGCTCCACGAGCAGTTCCTCGTGGATCGTGCCGAAGCGCTCGGC
>JANOFZ010000004.1:0-5156 GCA_031413935.1 Thermoleophilia bacterium
CGACATCGCCCTCCTCGACGCGCGATCCGTCAACGACGCGGTCGCGATCGACAACGCCGACGGCTGTCCCGCAGAAGTCGATCTCGCCGTCGCGATAGATGCCGGGCAGCTCGGCGGTTTCTCCGCCGAGGATCGCGCACCCGGCGACGCGGCAGACGTCGGCTGCACCCTCGATCAACTCGGCGACCTGCTCGACATCGATCGTGTTTGCCGCGACGTAGTCGAGGAAGAAGAGTGGCTCCGCCCCGGTCGTGAGCACGTCATTGATGCAGTGGGCGGCGAGGTCGGCACCACACCAGCGCAGACGATCACCGCGTCGCCCGAGCACGAGCTTCGACCCGACGGAGTCCGTCGAGGCGGCGAGCAGGCGCCGGTAGTCGATCGCGAAGAGCCCCGCAAAGGCACCGAACGCGCCGGCAACGGCCGGCGTCGCGGTCGAGGCAACCGCGGCTCGAAGCCGGTCGACGATCGCTCCGGCCGTATCGAGCGAGACGCCTGCGTCGGCGTATGTCTGCTCCCCGGACGGCATGCTGCGAGGGTAGCGCAGCTTCCGCCACGGAGCGCCGACGGAGGGCTCAGCTCACTGTCTGGATGATCTCGACCAGCTCGTCGACGCGATAGCCCTGGAGGCGGGCGAACTGGACGAGCGCTCGGGCCTGCGCAACGACCGCGCCGCGCTCCGGCGTCCCCGCGACCGTGATCCCCCGCCCGCGCCGGAACTCGAGCAGCCCCTCGTCGCGAAGCTCCCGGAGCGCCCGCAGGACGGTGTTGGTGTTGACCTCGAGCACCGCCGCGAGATCGCGTGCCGGTGGAAGCCGCTCCCCGGACTTGGCCTCGCCGTCGGCGATCGCGCGCCGGAGCTCAGCGGCGACCTGCTCGTGGAGCTCGGTTTGGTCCTGGCGATCGACCTTGACAATTTTCAAGATGCCACTAATACTAGCACCATCGATCAGGAGGTCAACCCCGTGACCGTCGTCACGCCTCGCCGCACCGCCGATACCTACGAGCGCAGCCTTGACGAGCGCGTCGCCGAGCTCGAAGCACTGATCGAGGAGGCGCGCCAACGGGCACGGCGACGGCGTCGCCGGACCGGGGCGGTCGCGCTCGCATTGCTGCTGGCCGCCGGTGCGGCCGTGTACGCGGGCGGCGACGGCATCCGGGTTGGGTCGGCCCGCTCCGCGGACGGGAACGCGACCCTCGCCGCAGCGCTCGATCGCGGCGGTTCCTGGAGCGCCCCCACCGGCCCTCCCGGATTCCCGGCCCGCATCGTCCTCGATCCCTCGCGGCCCGGTGCGCTCTACCTCGACGTCTTCTCCAGCGGGCGCGTGTTCCGCAGCGCGAACGGCGGGCGCAGCTGGAGCTCGGGGCGGCCCATCGCGTCCCGGATCGACGCGCTCACCGTCGACCCACGCGATGGCTCCATCCTCTACGCCGGCACGAGCGACGGCGTGCTCAAAAGCACCGACGCCGGACGCACGTGGCGCCGTCTCGGGCTGGCACCCCCGCCGGCCGAGCGCTTCTTGTACCGGGACGAAGGGTGGGCGTATGGCGTCGACCTCGATCCCACCGACAGCCGGATCGTCTACGCCAGAACGATCCCGGGCCGCCTGTACCGATCGACGAACGGCGGTACGACATGGCGCAGGCTCTGGAGCGCGCCACGCGGCGCGCTCGATCTCGCGATCCATCCCGCGGCGCCGACGACGCTATACGCCGCAGAGAACCAACACAGCGGCATCATGCGGAGCACCGACAGCGGCCGGACGTGGCGCACCGTCGCTCGCACAAACGGCAGCATCTGGTCACTCGCGGTCGATCCCGCCCGACCCGGCACGATCTGGGCGGCAGGCGACGCCGGCGTGCTCGTGACGCGTGACGGAGGCACGACGTGGCTCGAGCCAGGACGCCCTCCGGCAGGCACCCTCTACCACATTGTCGTCGACCCGAGGCACGCCGACACGCTGTATCTGAACGGGGGGGGCGGATGGTTCCGCAGCACCGACGGCGGCCGATCCTGGCAGCCGTTCGGCGCCGGCCACCGTCTCGACGAGCTCGTGATCGATCCTCGAGCGCCCGGCACGATGTACGCCAGCGACGGCGACGGCGTGGTCAAGACCACGGACGGCGGCGCCACCTGGCGGCGCGCCGACGCCGGCATCGTCGCGTCGAGCCTCAACGCGGTGGCCCCCGCCCCCGGCAGGCCCGCGACGATCTACGCAGGCGGCCTCTCCTTCCGCCTGAGCCGCAGTGACAACCGGGGTCGCACCTGGACGGTGCTCCGCACCAATCCCTCCAATGTTGCGTCGGTTGCCGTGAACCCGCGCGACCATCGGCACGTTCTGGTGGGAGCCCGGGGCATCGTCGCGTCCCGCGATGGCGGTGCCAGCTGGGTGAACGTCCTCCGGCAGCACCCGGGCGACGGGGTGCACACGATCGTGTTCGACCCGAGCGACCCACGGTGGGCCTACGCGGCCACGTCCGAATCCGGCCTGATCCGGAGCAGCGACGGAGGCAGGACCTGGCAGTACCTCCAGGGAGGCGACCCCGGGCCTGGACAGACAGACTCGCTCGCCGTCCATCCAGAGAACGCGGGGACCGTGTACACGGCAGGCGACAGAGGGAGCTTCGCCATCAGCACCAACAGCGGCGACTCGTGGCGATACGGCTCGATCCCAGGTGCGAAGAGTGTCGAGTCGCTCGGGGTCGCGCCATCCGATCCCGACACCCTCTACGCGGCGACCGACGCCGGCCTCGCGCGATCCGTGGACGGCGGCGACCGCTGGCGGCTCCTGCCGGTGCGAGGGCCCGATTTGCTAGCAGTCGTCGTCGACCCCAAGCGCCCTGAGACCGTCTACGTCGGCACAGACGGCGGAGGCGTCCTTCGGTCGACGAACGGCGGCGTGTCCTGGCAGCCGTTCGGGAAGAGGCTGCCGTCGCGCTCGATCTCGACGCTCGCCTTCGACGCCACCGGCACGGTGCTGTACGCCGGCACGAGCGACGCCGGGCTCACCTCGATCCGCGTCCGCTAGTGCGGCGCCTCACAACGATCACAGCGAGACCGCGACGGTCGGGATCGAACCGCGCGGCGAGATCTGCCCCACATTGAATCGGGCCTACGTGATCGAGCCGACGTCTTCGGCAGGGGCATCGTCGAGGCCCTTGAAGCCGCGAACGGCGAAGGACGCGACGGCAACGACCACGAGGCCGCCGGCAAGGAGCACGAACGCCCCCCGGACGCCGAGTCTCTCAATCAACGGCCCCACCAGCAGATAGCCCGCCGGGCCTGCTGCATACGCGATCGACGTCGAGAGCCCGAGCACCCTCCCACGAAGCCTGTCCGGCGTCCGCTCCTGCAACGCCACGTTCCCGATCGGGTTGATCGGCCCGTAGGCCACACCGGCCGCGAACCCGAACGCGAGGAGCGCAGGCAGCGGCGGCAGAAAAGCCATCCCGAGGACAGCGAGAGCGGCTCCGAGGAGCGAGGCGTTGAGCGCGCGACGCCGCGGTAAGCGCGCACCGACCGCTGCATACGCGAGTGCGCCGATGACCGCGCCCGCGCTGATCGACATCAGCACCGCCCCGAGATGGCCCGGCTGCTGCCGTGCCTGGAAGTAGACGGGGAGCAGGACACCCTCGATCGGGAGCCAGAAGCCGACGACGAGCGCCGTGAGAATCGCGACGCTGCGGAGGACCGGCTCGCGCCAGTGAAGACGAGGCCCTCCCTTGTCGCCGGCCAGAACTCCCGCAGCCGTCCGTGCATCGCGGGCCGCCCGGCGCCCGGGATCCGCACGGCGAACATGAGCCCGGCCGAGACCGCGAAGAGCGCCGCGGTCGCCCAGAACGCGTTCGTCGCACCGACGACGGCGATCAGCACGCCTCCGACGCCTGGCCCGACGAGGTAGGCGACACCCCAGATCGCCTCGTGCATCCCGTTTGCGCGCTCGAGCTCGAGGCCAGCAGCACGCGCCGCCTCGGGGAGCATGGACTCGCGAGCGGTGATCCCGGCCGGGTCGAAGAAGGCGCCGATGACGGCAAGCACGGCCAGGAGCGCAAAGCTGAGCCCGACGAGTCCGCTCAGGATCGGAATCGCGGCGACGCTCACCAACGAGAGAAGGTCGCTCACGACCGAGACGCGACGCCTCCCGAGGATGTCAACGAGCGTCCCCGAAAGGAGGGACGTGAGGAGCAGCGGCACGAGCGTGATGGCGCCGATCGCCGCGGCGTAGGACGCGCTGCCGGTCAACTCGAGCACGAGCCAGGGGAATGCGACCATCGAGACACCGTTCGCGGCGCCGCTCAGCGCCGTCGCTGCCTCCAGGGCGACAAATGGAGTCAGGTGGCGGCGGGTTTCTGTCATGACTCCGAGATCCTCTCAGAGCTTTCCGAAAGAAGGTTCCCTCACGATGCTCAGGCGACCGGAAAATGATCCTCGTACAACGATTCGGGCCGGCAGTCCGGCCCCTTCAGGTTCACCCGAAGGGTGCAGAAAGCATCGCTGAAGGGGTTTCCGGGATACGCTCTTCCATCCCGGAAACCCCTTCAGCCTCCCGCTCGAAGCGCATCTTGCCCGCCCCGATGGGGACAGAGGTCGGATACTCACGCGTGAAGCAGGCGCGACAGACCCCGTCTTCCGGCAGGCGCGTTGCGGACTGCATGCCCTCGAGCGAGAGGTAGTGGAGCGACGTCGCCCCGATGCGCTCTCGCATCTCCTCGACGGAGCGGTGCGCGGCGGCCAGTTCGTCCGTATCCGCCATGTCGATCCCGTAGAAGCACGGCGCAACGACAGGTGGAGAAGAGATCCGTACGTGCACCTCGGCGGCGCCGGCGTCGAAGAGCATTGCCACGAGCTGCTGCATCGTGTTGCCGCGGACGATCGAGTCGTCGACGATCACGACTCGCTGCCCCGCAACCTCGTCGAGCGGATTGAACTTGAGCTTGATCCCCTGGCGGCGCAGCTCCTGGTCGGGCTGGATGAACGTCCTACCCACGTAGCGATTCTTGATCAGTCCCTCCTCGAAGGGAATGCCGGAGGCCTTCGCGAAGCCGATTGCCGCGGGCGTGCCCGAGTCGGGGATCGGCATTACGAGGTCCGCGACAGCGGGTGCCTCCTCGGCGAGCAGCTGGCCCATACGCACTCTGCTCGCATGGATCTCGCT
>JANOFZ010000005.1:0-3235 GCA_031413935.1 Thermoleophilia bacterium
CGTCGCCGATCGCCGAGAGCGCTCCCGAGCCGACGCGCGCGGCTGCGCTTCGCGCAAGGCCGTGTGACGGCGGCCGAAGGCCGCGAAGCGCGGCCACTGGTGTTGCGCGGCCGGCTTGCGCTGCTGGCGTGGGTCTTGTGCGCGCTGCCGACTACGAGCGCGCGATCGGCCCGGACACCGCACTCATCCTCCGCGTCCACCAGGCGAACTTCCGTGTCATCGGCTTCACCGAGCAGCCGGCACTCGGCGAGCTCGCCGTGATCGCGAAGAAGGCGGGTCTCCCACTTGTCGATGACCTCGGCTCGGGAGCGCTCTCGGCGATCGGGGACGAGTCGACCGCCGCCGCGAGCCTTGCCGCCGGGACCGATCTCGTGTGCTTCTCGGGCGACAAGCTGCTCGGCGGGCCGCAGGCAGGAATCCTCGTCGGCCGCGCAGATCTGATCGAGCGCCTGCGCCGGCATCCGCTGCAACGGGCCCTGCGGGCAGACAAGCTCACGCTCGCGGCGCTCGAAGGGACGCTCGCGCTCGCGCTCGACCCTGCTCGGGCGCGCGCCGAGATTCCGGTGCTGCGGATGCTCGATGAGCCGATCGCCTCGGTGCGGGCACGCGCGGAGCGCCTGGCGTCGCTCGTCGGGGGCGAGGTCGAGGAGACCGTCGCCCGAGCGGGCGGTGGCGCACTGCCGCTCGCCGAGCTGCCGAGCTACGCCTGCGCGATCGAGGAGGAGTTGTTCGACCCTCTTCGCGCCTGCGAGCCCCCGGTCGTGGGGATCGTCCGTGACGGTCGCCTGCTCCTCGATGTCCGAGCGCTCACCGACCGCGAGGTCGACGAGGTTGCAGCGGCCGTATCGGCGGCCCGGGCGCAATGACCCGTAGGGGCCTCGCGGCGAGACTTCGTGCGGGCGAGACTCTCGTCGGCGCGTGGTGTTCCCTGCCGGGCCCGGGTGCAGCCGAGTTCCTTGCTTCCGGTGGTGTCGACTACGTCGTCCTCGACCTTCAGCACGGACTCGTCTCCGACGGAGACCTACCGACGCTGTTCCCTGCGATCGAGGCGCGTGGCGCAGTTCCTGTCGTTCGGCTACTCGCGAATGATCCGACTGCGATCGGGCGGGTGCTCGATCTCGGGGCGCACGGCATCGTCGTTCCCAACGTCGACTCGGCCGACCAGGCGGCGAGCGCAGTGAGTGCCACGCGCTACCCCCCGCGCGGCACCCGCGGCTTCGGCCCCATTCGAGCCGCGCTCACCCTGGACGGAGACGCACTCGAGGACGTCGCCGTGATCGTGCAGATCGAATCCGCTGCAGCAGTGCACTGCGTCGAAGAGATTGCACGGGTGGAAGGAGTTGCCGCGCTCTACGTCGGCCCGTGGGATCTCTCCGTCTCGCTCGACGTACCGGTGCCTCCGGATCTCGACGGCGTAGTGCTTGCCGCTGCGATCGCAAGGGTTCGTGCCGCCGCCGATGCCGCCGGACTCCCCGCGGGCGTGCACACGATCCGCTCGGCAGATGCAGCTCCTCTTGCCGCTGCGGGCTGGCGTCTCCTGAACGTTGCAGACGACGTGACGCTGCTTCGCGACGGTGTCGCAGACGGCGTCGAGAGCGTCCGCCCCTCCTGACATGGCGCTGACAGTCGGGACCGCGGGGCACATCGACCACGGCAAGACGTGGCTCGTCCGGGCGCTCACCGGTAAGGACACCGACAGGCTCCCGGAGGAGCAACGCCGCGGGATCTCGATCGACCTCGGCTATGCGCCCCTCGAGCTGCCGGACGGACGCCGGCTCTCCCTGATCGACGTCCCCGGACACGAGCGCTTCGTGCGCACGATGGTGGCGGGCGCGACCGGGATCGACCTGTTCCTGCTCATCATCGATGCGGCCGAGGGTGCCCGGCCGCAGACGCTCGAGCACCTCGCGATCCTGCGGCTGCTCGGCGTCGAGCGGGGCGTCGTCGCGCTGACGAAGGCCGACCTCGTCGACGAGGAGACGCTCGAGATCGGGATCGAGGAGGCGCGTGAGCTCGTGCCGGGCGTCGAGGTCGTTGCGGTGAGCGCCAAGACGGGAGCCGGTCTCGACGACCTCCGGGAAGCGCTTGCCAGGGTCGCCAATACCGCGCCCGCCCGCGATGCAGATGGTCTTGCGCGGCTCTACATCGATCGCGTCTTCACGCTTCGCGGGATCGGCACGATCGCCACCGGGACGCTGTGGTCGGGAACGATCGCCGAGGGCGACACGCTGCGGATTGCTCCACGCGGGGGCGAGGTGCGCGTGCGATCGGTGCAGGTGCACGACGCGCCGGTGGAGCGCGCGACCGCCGGCGAGCGTGTGGCGCTCGGGATCCCGGGCATCGAGCGAAGCGAGCTCCACCGGGGCGACGCGCTCGTAGCGCCGAACGCGTACCCGATCTCGTATCGCCTCGATGTCGAGCTCGAGGAGCTGACGCCAATCGAGAACGGCGCGCGTGTCTCCGTCCATCACGGCACGTCCCGCATACCCGCGCGGGTCGCTCGCGTCGGTGGCCACCTGGCGCAACTCCGGCTCGAAGCTCCCGTCGTCGCGGCGCGCGGCGACCGCGTGGTGCTTCGGGGAGAAACGACGCTCGGCGGAGCGACGGTGCTCGATCCCGCACCGCCGCGAAGGCTCGAGGCGGAGCGCCTCGAGCTCCTCGAACAAGGCGACCCGGCATCGATCATCACGGCTACCGTCCAGGCCCCTGTCGCCGTCGATTCGCTCGCTGCTCGCGGGCTGCTCTCTCCGGCAGAGCTCGAGGAGGGGCTCGCGGCAGTGATCCAGGCAGGCGGCTGGGCGTTCTCGCAAGAGTGGCTCGATGAGACGAGCGACGCGGTCGCGGAGCGGCTGCGGAGGCGGGCCGACGAGTCGCCGCTCGAGCCGGGGCTC
This sequence comes from Thermoleophilia bacterium, assembly GCA_031413935.1. Taxonomy (GTDB): domain Bacteria; phylum Actinomycetota; class Thermoleophilia; order Gaiellales; family Gaiellaceae; genus Gaiella. The sequence goes on from JANOFZ010000005.1 coordinate 2,892, forward strand.
GCTGTAGCGGAGCTACTGCCCGCGGAGCCTTGGGCAGCAGCCGTGCTGCCGCTCCTGCCGGTCGAGCGGCGCGGGGCGATCGCCTACCTGCCCGGTGTCGCCGCATCGCTCGGGGAACGGGCCGAGGCGGCGGACGCTCTTCGGCGCGACCTCGACGCGAGTGGCCTTGCGGCCGTGAAGCCGGACGACCCCGAGTTGGCGCGATTCCTCGAAGCCGAAGGCGATCTCGTCCGGCTCGGTGACGGGTTCGTCGTCTCGGCCGCATCGTACGAGCAGGCGCGCGAGCTGGTGGTGACGGAGTGCGGTGCGGCCGGGGAGATCGTCCTCGCCCGATTCCGCGACCT
>JANOFZ010000006.1:0-8894 GCA_031413935.1 Thermoleophilia bacterium
CGGCTTGCCGAGCTCGCCGCTCAGGTCGTCCTCGAGGCGAACGCGCTCTCGGATGCAATCAACCACTACCCAGGAGAACGAGGAGCATGACAAACGAAGAGATCCTGCAGCAGATCTACGACGAGACGCTCGTCGGCAACAGGCCCGCGGTGATCGAGTTGACGACGGCGGGGATCGAAGCAGAGATTCCTCCGAACACCCTGCTGTTCGAGGCGCTGATTCCAGCCCTAGAGGAGGTTGGGGCGCGATTCGAGCGCGGTGACTTCTTCGTCCCGGAGATGCTGATTTCCGGTCGAGCGATGACGGGCGCGCTCGAGCTCCTCCGACCCTTACTGATCGATTCCGGGGTGGAGAAGGTCGGCACCTTCCTGATGGGCACCGTCCAGGGTGACGTGCACGACATCGGTAAGAACCTCGTCAACATCATGCTCGAGGGAGCCGGCTTCGACGTGATCGACATCGGTGTGCAGGTGCGACCCGAGACGTTCATCGCGGCGATCGAGGAGCACAAGCCCGACGTGGTCGGCTTCTCCGCGTTTCTGACGACGACGATGCCGATGTTCAAGGCGAACATCGAGGCGATCGAGAGAGCGGGACTGCGCGACGACGTGATCATCATGGTCGGCGGCGCCCCTGTGACCCAGGAGTACGCTGACGTCGTCGGCGCCGATGGGTATGCGGCTGACGCCTCGAGCGCTACCAAGCGCGCGAAACAGCTGTTGGAGGAGCGCCGGGCGCTCGCTGCGGCCTGACCCGAACGAGATGGGTTTCGTCACCGCAGTCGAGCACGCGATCAAGAAGCCGGTCTTCGGATGTCAGATGTGCGGCCAGTGCGTGCTGCACGACACGGGGATGACCTGTCCGATGACGTGCCCGAAGACGCTCCGCAACGGACCGTGCGGCGGTGTACGAGAGGACGGAGCCTGCGAGGTGGAGCCGGAGATGCGTTGCGTCTGGGTGAAAGCCGAGAAGCGGTCGCGAACGCTGCCGCTCCTCCCGGGCGCGTGGCGGCAGCACATCCACGATCTCCGTCCGCCGGTCGACAACCGGCTCGCGGGCACGTCGTCGTGGGCCAACCTCCTCAGCGGCAGGGACAAGGAGACGCCGACCGGCTGGCAATCCCCCGGAGGAGACACCGCGATATGACGACGTTGCGGGAACTGGTGGATGCGGGTGATCGGCTCATCATCACCGGTGAGGCCCCCGCGATTGACGGAGGGACGCTCGATGTCTTCAACGAGCGGATCGCCGAGATGGCGCAGTGGGTCGACGCGATGAACGCGACCGACAACACCGCCGCGCACGCTCACGCGTCCAACGTCGCCTGCGCGATCGCGATCGCGCAAACGGGAGTCGAGCCGATCCTCCAGGTCGTCTGCAGGGACAAGAACCGGATCGCCTGCCAGGCCGATATCGTCGGGGCGGCGTTGCATGGCGTGCACAACGTCTGCTGCCTCACGGGTGACGACGTCACCGCGGGCGACGAGCCCGAGGCCCGGCGCGTCTTCGACCTCGACGGCCTCCAGCTGATCCGCGTCGCCACATCGCTCGCGGGCGGCCGTTACCTCTCGGGAAGGGCCTTTGCCCCCGCCCCTCCGCTCCTCGTCGGAGCGGTCGAGAACCCCGGTGCACCGCCGCTGCACCACCGCGCCAGCCGAGCCGCGAAGAAAATCGCTGCCGGGGCCCGGTTCCTCCAGCTCCAGATCTGTTATCACCCCGACCGTCTCGAGGCGTTCGTCGGAGAGCTCGACCGCGATGACCTGACCGCGGCTGCGGCAATCCTGCCGACAATCGTGCTCGTGCGAGGCGCCAGATCTCTCTCGTTCATGGATCGCGCGGTGCCCGGGATCGACGTGCCCGCAGAGGTGATCGCGCGGATCGAGCAGGCCGACAACCAGGCCGAAGCCGCCTACCAACTCGGCCTCGAGCAAGCACGCCACGCCCTCTCCCTGCCAGGAGTACGCGGCCTCCACCTGACCGACTTCCGGCACGACGGCTCGCTCTCGCGGCTCTGCCGCGATCTCGACATCCCACTCAAGGAGGAAAGACGCGCGCATGCACACCGTCCTCAGCTCACGGTCTAACGAGGTCCTGATCGGGCCCGACCAGTCGTTCTGCATCATCGGCGAACGCATCAACCCGACGGGGCGAAAGGCGTTCGCAGCGGCACTGCGCGAAGGCGATCTTTCCGAGATCCTCAAGGACGTCGAGGATCAGGTCGCGGGAGGCGCGCATGTGCTCGACGTCAACATGGGAGTGCCTCTGACTGACGAGGCTGACCTGCTCGCCCGCGCCGTCACGCTCGTCCAGGAGCACACCGATCTTCCGATCTGCATCGACTCCTCGGTCGTCGAGGCGCTCGAGGCCGGGCTTGCCGCGTACGAGGGAAAGGCGCTCGTCAACTCCGTCACCTGCGAGGACGAACGCCTCGACCGCGTGCTGCCGATGGTGAAGGAGCACGGGGCCGCGATCATCTGCCTCGTCAACGACGAGACGGGGATCCCACAGACGGCCGACGAGCGCCTCGACGTCTGCGCTCGGCTCATCGACACGGTGCACGGTCGGTACGAGATCCCTCTCGAGGACATCGTGATCGATCCGCTGGCGATGACGGTGGGTGCCGACCCGTTAGCGGTGCTGACCACGCTCGAGACGATCAGCCGCATTCGCGATACATACGGGCTCAACATGACGCTGGGTGCCTCGAACACGTCCTTCGGGCTTCCTGGCCGCCACGCGCTGAACGCCGCGTTCCTCGTCGCCGCGTCCTACGCCGGTCTCACGAGTGCCATCATGGACGCGCGCACGACCCAGACCGTTGATGCGTGTCGCGCGGCCGACCTGCTCTTCGGTCGCGATGAGTGGGGTGGCCAGTGGATCGCTGCTCATCGCCGGGCGATAGCCGCGATGGCATGACGCTCATGGTGGCAGGCGAGAACCACGAGGAAGGAGTTGCGCCTGAGCCACCGGCGAGGGTGGCGCTCCGGTTCGAGCCGTCGGGCACGGGCGTGCGCGTCCCCCCGGGCGTCACCGTCTTCGACGCTGCATCCTGGAACGGAATCGCGATCGACTCGACGTGCGGCGGGCACGGGACGTGCAAGAAGTGCCGCGTTCGCATCGCCGACGGATCGGTGCCGATCTCCAAGCTCGACGTACGTGCCTTCGACCAGGGCGATCTCGAGAATGGTTGGCGACTCGCCTGCCGTGCCGAGGCACAGAGCGATCTCGTCATCGACGTACCGCCGCTCGTTACCCGACCGAAGGCGGCGACGGTCGGCGTTGGGCGACAGGTGATCCTCCACCCCGCCGTCCAGAAGCGGTACGTGGAGCTCGAGCTTCCTTCACTGCAGGATCAGCGGACGGACGTGCAACGCCTGCTCGACGCCGTCGACGATCTCGAGTTACGGGTGGAGACCGGTGTGCTGCGTGGCTTGCCGAAGACGCTTCGCGACTCGGGCTTCCGCGTCACGTGCGTCATTGTCGACGATCTCCTGATCGACGTCGAGCCGGGTGACACGAGCGAACGCCTGCACGGGATCGCGTTCGACCTCGGCACGACAACGGTCGTCGCGACCCTCCTCGACATCAGTACGGGAACGCCCGTCGCTGTGCGTTCGATGCTCAACAAGCAGCAGCCGTTTGGAGCCGACGTGATCTCACGGATCTCGGCGACGATGCTCGACCCGACAGCGCTGGAACGTCTACGCGGGCTCGCCTGCGAAACGCTCCAGGAGCTGGCCTCGGAGGTCTGCGAGCACGGTGAGGTTGGCCCGTCCGAGGTGTACGAGGTCGCGCTCGCCGGTAACGCGACGATGACCCAGCTCGCGCTCGGGATCGACCCCGAGCCGATCGGCGTGGCGCCGTTCATCATGGTGGCACCCGCGTACCCGGACATGCCTGCCGCCGAGCTCGGTCTGAGCCTGCACCCCCGCGCCCGGGCGACGATCTTCCCCGCGCTTGGCGCCTACGTCGGTGGCGACATCGTCTCGGGCCTGCTCGCGACCGGGATGACGCGCGACAAGCGACTACGCCTGTTCATCGACGTCGGCACGAACTGCGAGATCGCGCTCGGCTCGGCCGAACGCCTCGTCTGTACCGCCGCTCCCGCCGGTCCTGCGTTCGAAGCCGCCTCGATTCGCTGCGGCATGCGTGCGGCTGACGGAGCGATCGAGGTCGTGCGGATCAGGGACGATGCGGTCGAGCTGGAGGTGATCGGCGAAACCGATCCCGTAGGGATCTGCGGCTCGGGCCTCGTCGACGCCGTCGCAGAGCTCGTCGGCGCGGGCCTTCTCGATCTGTCAGGCCGCTTTAGCCCGAATGAGAAGGCGGCGGAGATCGCTCCGTCTCTTTCGCGCCGCCTCGTCGCGCGTCCGGATGGCGAACGCATCTTCGTCCTTCATTGGCAGGGCGAGGACGGCGACATCGAGAATGCCGTCTACCTCTCCCAGCGTGATGTGCGGGAACTGCAGTTTGCGAAGGCGTCGATTGCGACGGGCTGGAGCCTGCTCATCGAGGAGCTCGGGATCGACGTCTCCGAGATCCAGCAGGTTCTGCTCGCCGGATCGTTCGGCTCGTATCTTTCCCCGGCGAGCGCCGTGCGGATCGGCCTCGTGCCGAAGCTGGCGCTACCCCGGATTGTCTCGGCCGGCAATGTCGCCGGCGAAGGAGCGAAGATGGCACTGCTCTCGATGCAGGAGCGGCATGCGGCGACGGCGATGCTCACCGAGGTCGAATACGTCGAGCTCTCCGACCGGCAGGACTTCAACGACCGGTTCGTCGAGGAGCTCGCGTTCCCGGGAGCACGATGACTGCCACGCTGACCGTCATCTACTGGCGCGACATCCCGGCGCAGGTGACTGCCAGGGCCGGGTCGGGGACATCGCGAGCGCAGTTGTCCGATCGCTTCCAGAAGGCGATCGATGCGGCAGCGATGAAAGCCGACCTCGTCGAGATGGATCTCTATCTCGAGGAGTGGCGCCAGGAGGCGCGTCCGTGCGAAGACGACCTCGAGGCAGAGGTGGCGTCCGAAGTAGCGCGACTGGAATCCGCCTACACACGAGACGTCCTGCTTCGTCTCACCCGCTCGGGCGGGCACCGGGCATGATCGTGTGCGTCACTCGAGCTGATCACACCGAGTCGCCGACCACCGGCGGGGCACGTGTCGGCCTCAGGCTGAGAACGACGACGGCTGCCACGATGAGGAGGCCCCCGAGCAGCTGGAGCCACGTCAGCGATTCGGAGAGAACGAGGTACGCGAGGAGGACGCCCGCGAGCGGCTCGCCCACGCCGAGAATCGAGGCGGCTCCGGCGCCGGCCATCTGCACGCCGGTGTAGAACAGGGCAATCGGGATCACGACGCTGACGATAACCGCGCCCGCCGCCCAGAGCCAGGCTTCGCCGCCGATGTCAAGATCGATCCCGCGTGCAGCCGTTACCGGCAGGAGGACGATCAGCGGGCTCGTGAACATGAGCCCGCAGAGGACGAGGGGTGCGACGCCGCCTGTCGTCGTCAGCGCCCTCGCGCTGAGTACCAGGCCAGCGACGCAGATTCCGGCCAGGAGACCGAGCGCAATACCGGTCGCGTTCGCACTCGCCGGTACCCCGACCGTCAGCGCAACTCCGGCCGTGCCGAGCGCCAATACGGCAACCCTGCGGGGGCCGAGCTCCTCCCCGAAGAGGAACGCCGCCGCGACGGCGACGATCAACGGATAGCAGAAGAAGACGAGGACGACGAGACCGACGGGCGCGCGAGAGAAGCCCTCGAAGAGCGCAAAAGCAACGCAGAGCTGAAGCACGCCGAGCGAAGCTCCAAGGGCGATCCCCCGGCGCGGCGGCCATTGCTCACGCCGGGCAAGAGCGATCAGGACGAGCAGCGGCCCTCCCGCAGCGAACCGGAGGAACAGAAGCGTGAACGGCTCTCCACCGGCGTCGTAGAACAGCTTCGAGAACACCCCGAGTGTCCCGAGCAGGAGTGCGGAGACAAGGACGAGTGCGTAGCCGTTGAGAGGTCTCGTCATGAAGGGACACGGTCGAGGACGTAGAGGGTGACGGGGGCCCTACCGTGCGGCGCCGAGTTTTGCCTCGAGACCTTCAAGTGCCTTGCGCGCGAGGCTCTTGAACGTGCTGCCGAGGAACGGCTCGGCCACACGCAGAACGCCCTTGAGCTTGAAGTCCGCCGTATAGGTGATGCGCGTGCCACCGTCTCCTGCGGCCTCGAACGCGATCGTGTCGACTGACGTCGCCTTCTCCCCCACGCCGTCGAGCACGATGCGCCGGTTCTCCTCGAGCTCGGTCACCGTGTAGGTGAACGGCATCGTCTTGCCGCGGAACGCGGCCTGAACGTCGTAGACGGTGCCCACACCGCCGTCGCCCGAGACCTTGCGCGATTCGTGGATGCCCGGATCCCATTCCGCGACAGTCGTGAAGTCGGCGACATACGCGAACGACTCCTCGATCGAACGCGGTACCTCGATCACCTCGGAGACGACCATGCTGCGATGGTACCCGGCAAGCCTCTAGAAGATCTCGGGGCACCAGGGCTTCACGTCGACGCCGTAGAGCGCGTCGGCCCGGGCGATACCGCCACGCGCGACCTCCTCGACCCGTCCGGCGCGTGCGAGCTCTGCGAACGTGAAGCCACCGAGGTAGGCCGAGGCGAGCGCCTGCACGTCGAGGCGCACGTCCGCGCGGCGGCGGGACATCTTCGCCACGCCAGCCTCCACGGTCCACGTGCCGACGTTGTCCGGGAAGATCGGATCGGATGCGACATCGAACGTGACTCGACCGTCGCCCGTCACCGCCCTGGCGGACAGCGCCGCCCCGACATCGACCAGTCGCAGCCAGAGGCCGTCGACGACGCGCCAGTGCAAACGGTTAGGTCGTTCGACGAGAAGAAAGAGCGGATGGTCGACGCTGAGGAGCTCGCAGTGAATCTCGGCTACCCAGTCGATCCCGAGGAGATAGCGCCAGAGCTCCCGTGTTGCCTCCGGCGAGACGCCGTGCGCCTCGATCACACGGACAGCGCTCGCATTGTGCGGCGCGTCGAACTCGAGCTTGATCCGGTAGAGCGCGTACCCCGCTGGACGCCCGTCTATCTCGAGCAACAGGCGGTTGAGTTCCCCCGCACCGCGGCGGCGATCCGGAGCGTCGTTGAGCTTCCTGGACTCCCACCAGGCGGGGGTGCGCGAGACGAAGCCCGGGGACTGCAGGCGAACGCGGTCGTAGATCCGCGGGAACACCTTTGCAGCCTCCTCGTGACCGACGAGACGGGTGGTTCCGGTGCGCCCCGGAAGCTCACGGCGCATCGCGGCGTGGATTCGGGTCGCCTTGATCATGGCGTCCTGCGAGGCCATCCCGTACCCGAAGCGTCCGTAGATCGTTTCCTCCGATGCCCACAGTGCAGCGAGCGGCTCGCCGCGCTCGCGCACGTCGGCGAGCTGCGCGCGCATCATCCGGTCGAGGATGCCCCGGCGCCGATGCGTGGGCAGAACGCCGACGACGGTAACGCCGGCGCATGGCACCTGCGCACCCGGAACGCTGAGCTCGAAGGGGAACACACCGGCCCCACCGACGATCGCACGCCCGTCGAATGCCGCGTGGAGCCGTTGAAAGGGAAGGAGCCGCGCAAAGCTTTCGAGCTCCTTCGGAGTCCAGCCGCCTCCGAAGTAATGCTCGATAGCAGCGAGCGCCTCGGCGTACTCGTTCTCGTTGCGGGTTGCGCGAATGCGAATCGCCACTAGATCTTCTCCAGCGGAGCGTACTCCAGCATCAGCTTCCGCTCGCTCTGATCCTTCGCGAACCTGACCGTGACGAGGCCGCCCGGCTCGATCCGGGTCACGACGCCCTCCCCGAGCGAGCCGTGCCGGACCGAGTCGCCGGTCTGGAGTGATGGAATCTCGGCTGCGTCGCGCGTGGATGCGGACGACGTCTGTCCTCCCGCGCCGTAGCTCGACCATGACGAGGGCCGCAGCCGCTCTCGCTCCACGTCTGCCGGAAGCTCATCGAGAAACCGCGACGGAAGGTTGTACTCGCGCCGGCCGTAGAGCGACCGGGCCATCGCGTGCGTCAGCGTCAGCTTCTCCATGGCGCGCGTCATCCCGACGTAGGCGAGCCTTCGCTCCTCCTCGATCTCGTTGTCCTCGATCGAGCGGGAGTGCGGGAAGATGCCGTCCTCCATCCCGATCAGGAAGACGCCGCGGTACTCGAGCCCCTTGGCGTTGTGGATCGTCATCAGCGTCACGAGCGACTGCTCGCCCGCGAGGCCGTCCTGATCGGAGACGAGAGAGACCTCCTGGAGGAAGGTCGAGAGCGTCGGTTCCTCATGCTCGGCGCGGTACTCCTGGGCCACTCCGACGAGCTCCTCGAGGTTCTCGATCCTGCCACGCGCCTCGATCGTCCGCTCCGCTTCGAGCATTTCGATCGTGCTGCTGCGCTGGAGAACGGTTTCGAGCAGCTCGTCGATCTCGAGCTCCTGCGCCGCGGACTGGAGCGATTGCATCATCGTGTGGAAGCCACGGACGGCCTTGATCGCGGCCGTACCGAGCCCCGCCGCCTCGGGGTCGCTCATCGCCTCGAACAGCGTCACGCCCAGAACATCGGCGTGCGTGACGAGCCGCTGCAGCGATGTGTCCCCGATACCGCGGCGTGGGCGATTCGTGATGCGCAGCAACGAGACGGCGTCGGATGGGTTGTCGAGGACGGAGAGGTACGCGATCGCATCCTTGATCTCGGCCCGCTCGTAGAAGCGGGGGCCCCCGATCACCTGATACGGGATTTGCTGGCGTACGAGCACGTCTTCGAGCACGCGGCTCTGGGCATTCGTCCGGTAGAAGACCGCGAGCTCGGCCGCCGACCAGCCCTCCTCGACAAGGCGCGCGATCTCCGAGGCGACGTAG
>JANOFZ010000007.1:0-1835 GCA_031413935.1 Thermoleophilia bacterium
TACCGGGCAGAGCTCGATCAGTCGGGAGCACTCCTGCAGGCGCTCGGCGCGGGAGTGCCCGCCGTCGTGTACGACGTCGGCGGGCTAGGCGAGATCGTCGGGGCGTTCGGTGCGGGTCGCGTCGTCGCGCCTGGCGATGTGAGTGCGCTCACCGATGCTATTCGCACCCTTCTCGAGGACGCTGACGAGCTCGCGGAGGCTCGGGAGGGCGCTGCTCGAGCACGCGAGGCGCTCACGTGGGACAACGCTGCGGAGGCACACCTGTCGGTGTATGGCGAGGTCGCATGAGGATCCGGCGCCAGGGTCGCTTCCACGAGCTCGTAGAGCGTCAGCTCGACCTCTTTGCGACCGACGACGCGGACCTCCTGGCCGAGGCCGTCGAGGCCGAATCCGCCTGGAACGCTGCCCCTGTCGAGGAGGCGGAGGAGGCGTATGGTGATTACCAGCTGGTCGTTGACGCGATAGCCGACAGGCTGCTCGACATCCGTGAGTCGTACTCGCAGTCGCTCGACGAGGAGGCCGCATCCGAGTACTCCGCCGAGTTCACCCGGCAGGCCACGCGACGCTACCGTCGCTACGCAACATTGCTCGCGGATCTCGACGGCGAATAGCGCGACTTTCCCCCGCGAAGCGATCGCACGGCGAAGAAGCCGCGAAGTCGCCTGCCGGGCCCAAGACGCTCGCGCAGGACGGAAATCACCTTGCGAAGCTCGGCCCGCGTCTGATCCGCCGCGGTATCTGCACCCGGCGATGGCCCGTAACGGGCGCGCGAGAACGCGCTCGCGAAGGCGTCGCTCCCGACGCCAAGTGCCCGTAGCTCGCCGGCGAGCTGGGAGACCGGAGCGGAGATCGTCACGGGCGCTCCCTGGTCGCAGATGAATGCAGCGAGCTCGGCCCTGGCAGCCGAAGCGCGCGTGCGGGGGTCATGCACAGACGAACGCCTGAACCGACGCGCGCTCTTTGCCCCCGCGAGCACAAGCAGCACGCCTCCGATGAGAATGAACGCTGCGATCACGAGCCAGTTGACATCGCTTCCGGCTGGCGGCTCCGGCGTGGTCGGTGCGCCTCTTCGCGTCGGGGAGCGCCCGGCTGCGAAGGATCCGACGAATCGGCCTCCGAGCGCCGCGATCGCATCGGCCGAATCCGAGGCATTCGTGTGAGTGGCGGTCAGCGTTCCACGACCGGGTGTCGGATCGAAGGGAAGCCAGCCATAGCCGGCGAACCAGACCTCGACCCAGGCGTGCGCGTCGTGGTCGGTGACGGTCCAGCCGTTGTCTTCCCAGGTGCCGCTCGAGAAGCCGACGGCAACGCGAGAGGGAATACCGAGATACCGGAGCATGAGCGCCATCGCCCCTGCGAAGTGCTGGCAGTAACCAGTTCTCGACCGTTGCTCGAAGTCGGCAAGCGGCGGCAAGCCGTTCGGCAGCGGGGGTCGTTCGTCGTACGAGAAGCCTCCCTCCGAGCGCAGCCACCGCTCGATCGCGATCGTCGCTTCGAACGGCGAGCGCGCGCCCGCGGTGAGCCGGCGCGCGTCACGCCACGTCGTGCGGTATGGCAGCAGTGTCGGATAACGGGCGTCTCCGAAGAGAGCCTCGACCGCGGTTGCTCGGCCGGGCGTGCCGAACGGCGGAGTGGACGGCCCGACCGCGGCTCCCGGTACGGGCGTGGCGAGCGGCGGAGCGGCCGGTCCTCCAACGTCGAGGTACTCGAGGAGAGCGCGAGGGTACGTGGCGGGAGATCGCACGAGCTCGTCGGGGGTGGGTGTAGGCGCGTAGCTCCACACCGTGTAGCGCTTGAGCGCTCCCGACCCGCCCGACTTGAGCATGACCCCCCCG
>JANOFZ010000008.1:0-2227 GCA_031413935.1 Thermoleophilia bacterium
ACCCCCGGATCTGCCGCTCACGGATCGCCCGAACATCGTCGTGCGGGATCGCCCGACCGTCCGGCTGACCGCCGCTGACCGCAAGGCGATACTCGTGACCGGCAGGCAGTTCGTGCTCACGGGCGTGCGGCGAGACCACCCGGAGCGAGCGTGGCCGCTCGCGTCGCCAGCGCTCCGCGCAGGTACGACCTTCGCCGAATGGAAGGCTGGCACGCTCCCGCTCCCGCCGTACCCGGTAACCAGGTCCCGCTGGAACTTCGCCTACGCCGTGGCGGGCGAGGTCGGGCTCGACGTCTACGTCGAGTCCTCCGACCCGGAGACCAGACCCCTCACGCATCGGCTCACGGTCGTCCGGAACAGGCGAGCAACGGGCCCGGCGTGGCTCGTCGACGGCTGGTCGTCGATGAGCGTGGCGTCCGGGGGCTACATCGGGCCGTCGTCGCCGGCAGAGGAGGCTGCGGCTGCGCTCGCTCCCGATCCGGTTGATAGCCCGACCCCGAAACCGAGCGTTGTGTGGCTGCTCACGCCTGTTGTGATCCTGTTTCTGGCGCTCCTCGCACCTCTCGTGATCGTTCTCAGGTCCCGGCGCGCAGAACGACGCGTGCGCCGTCAGCAGCTCGCCCGGTGAACGACGTGACGGTCTGTCTTCTAACAACGAACGCCCGGCGACGTCTCATACTGCGGTGACGATGCTCCGAGCTATACTCGCCGACTGATGACCACTGTCGAAGAAGGCCAGGCAGCACTTCCAACGTCCGGTTCCGACGCCGTCAAGGCGCGCGGGTACTGGGAGCTGATCTGGATCAGGCTACGCCGCGACAGGATCGCGATCGCCGGGGGCGTGTTCATCATCGTCATGTTCTTCATGGCGTTCATCGGGGCCCCGATTGCCGCCAAGTTGCTCGGCCACGGCCCGAACGAGCAGTTCTTCGATGCCGTCGACCCGGACACGTTCCTCCCCGTCGGCCCGATGACCAGGGTCGACGACCCGGCCGGCGGCACAACGCTTTTCATCCTCGGGGCGGATAGCACCATCGGCCGTGACCTCTTCTTGCGCCTTCTCTACGGTGCACGGACGTCGCTCGAGGTGGCTGTATTCGCAACGTTCTTCTCTGTCTTTGTCGGCGTCCTCTTCGGTGCCCTCGCCGGGTACTACCGCGGTGGGGTCGACACCGTCGTGTCGCGGCTAAGCGAGATGGTCATGGCGTTCCCGGCTCTCCTCTTCATCATCGCCATCTCGGCGACCGCGGGAGAGCAGCTCAACGGCATCACCTTCGGGTTCCTTGCCCCAGGGGTGTTCACCCTGGTTCTCGTGTTCGCCCTCTTCGGCTGGTTCTACCCGGCCCGGATCGTGCGCGGTCAGGTGCTCTCGCTGCGCGAGAAGGAGTTCGTCGAAGCTGCCCTGATGACCGGTGCCTCCGACTGGCGGATCGTCAAGTCGCACCTGATTCCTCACCTCGTCGGCCCCGTGATCGTCTACTCCACCCTGATCGTTGCCGCCAACATCATCGGTGAAGCGGGCCTCTCGTTCCTTGGGCTCGGCATCCAGGAACCGACCGCGAGCTGGGGCAACATCCTCTCGCGCGCGCCGCAGTACTACCTCACGCAGCCCAACCTGATGATCTGGCCCGGCCTCGCGATCCTCTTTGCAACCCTCGCCTTCAACTTGCTCGGCGACGGCCTGCGCGACGCGTTCGACCCCCGCAAGACCACCTAACAAGGAGCCATCCCGTTCCGCTAACAACCAGACGGTTCTGGCGTCACATGGGACGGAAGGAAACACCAGATTCAACCGAAGGCATTTGACCAACACAGGACTCCGCGCGGCGGTAGTCCCTCGGACGGAAGGAGTTCCATGCGCAACAGGCTCATGCTTACGGCGACCCTCGTGGTCGTCGCAGCGTCGCTGCTCGTCTCGGCAGCATTTGCCGGCTCGACCGCATCGAAGGCGGGCGGGACGCTGAGAGTGAACCACTCGCTCAGCGACTACGAGTACATCGATCCACAGAAGTGCTACGACACGGGGTGCTCGGAGCTTCTGTGGCCGACCGGCTACAACCTCCTGCAGTACCCGGAGAAGAACGGTGCCGAGGGCAAGCGTGTCTATCCGGAAGCCGCTTCGGGCTTCAAGGTCTCGAAGGACGGCAAGACGTACACGTTCGCCATTCGCCCAGGCCAGAAGGCCTCGAACGGCAAGGTCGTGACACCGGCGTGGTTCGTGCATGCC
>JANOFZ010000009.1:0-1950 GCA_031413935.1 Thermoleophilia bacterium
GAGAGCGCTCCCGTCGGAGTTTGCGAGCATGAGATTGCCGCTCTCGGGCGCCGCGACGAAGACGATCCGCCCGTTCCTGCCGGGCATTGCGTTACTCGTGTCGGTTGTCGCCAGGGCGGCGGTGGCGGTGACGCCACCGACGAGCACGACGATCAGGCTGACTATCCACCTCGAACGCATGTGTGTCTCCCTTGTCATCACGATCCTCCCTTACGTGGGGGCGAGGGCGCAAGTGCTCCCGCCGGGTCCGTGTCCCGCGACTGTCCGCGATCACCGCTCCGGGCGAGCGACCGGAACTCGTCGATCAGACGTACGGTCATTCCTTCTGGCAGAACTGCCTCACCGGCCGCGACCGCCGCAACGTGCTGCGGCAGAGCGGCTGCGTCGAGCTCCTTGACGACGAACGAGTCGGCGCCGGCGCGAAGCGCCGCGAAGATGTCACGCTCGCGTGCGGTCGCCGCCAGGATGATGATGCGAGGCTTGTTGCGCCGACCCGCAATCGCCCGTGCGGTGGTCACGCCTCCGCCGGGAAGGTCGAGGCCGATCAGGCAGACGTCGATCCGGTGCCGCCCCAGGGCCGCGATAGCGGTGGCGCCGTCGGGACAGCTCGCGACAACACGGCTTCCGGCCCTCTCCAGTGCTGCGGCAATTCCGCTGCGTGTCGCCTCGTCTCGCTCCGCCACGAGGACGCGCAGACGGCGACTGCGCGGCACCGTACCGAGGACGAGGCCGGAGATGATGGCTGTGCGCCAGAACATGAAGCCAGAATCGCCCCGGCCGCTACCAGGATGGTATCCGCGGGCAATCAGACCCGCTCCCGTGCCCAAAACGTCCTTTCCGGCGTCTCATTCAGGTGTATGGTCGCGGCAAGGAGCTGATTCGATGGAATTTCGCATTCTGGGACAGCTGGAAGTCGTCGAGAACGGGACATCTCTCCCGCTCGGCGGCCCGCGGCAGCGCGCATTGCTAGCGCTGCTCCTGCTCCGCGCGAACGAGCCTGTCTCGACCGACCGACTGATCGACGAACTGTGGGGGGCCGATTCGCCGGCGAGCGGCCCGACCGCGGTGCAAAACCAGATCGCCCGCCTGCGGAAGGTGCTCGGCGCGGATCGGGTGCTCACGACCCAGGCCGGCTATGCGATTCGCGTCGAAGTCGACGAGTTCGACCTCGACCGCTACGGCCAACTCGTCGGCACCGCCGACGCGGCACCGCCGGAGGAGCGGTCGGCGCTCCTCGCCGAGGCGGTCGGGCTCTGGCGCGGCCCCGCGCTCGCCGGTCTTCCCGACGCTCCCTTCGTCGCTCCCGAGAGCGCTCGCCTCGAGGGCCTTCGGCTCGCAGCACTCGAGGACCGCATCGACGCAGACCTCGAGCTCGGTCGCCACGGCGACCTCGTCGCCGAGCTCTCGTCGCTCGCGGCCCGTTACCCACTCCAGGAACGTTTGCGAGGGCAGCTGATGCTCGCTCTCTACCGGTCGGGTCGACAGGCGGAAGCACTCGACGTCTACCGGGAGACCCGCCGCCTGCTCGCAGACGAGCTCGGGCTGGAGCCGAGCCAGTCGCTCCGCGAGCTCGAACGCGCGATCCTCGCCCAGGATCCATCACTCGACGCGCCGCCAAGGTTCGCCAAGCCCTCCCGTCCTGTTGTCGTCCCTGTCGGAGAATCACCGCCGCGCCGGGGCTTCCGGATCGCCGTTGCGGTGACGGCCGTCGCACTCCTTGCGGCGGCCGGGGCGTTCACCGCATACGCCCTCAATCGTGAGCCCGGAACGAAGCTCGTAGCGCCAGTGACGGCGCCGTCGAAGGGTTCCGCCACCGAGACTGCCGCGCCGACGACGAGTGCCGAGACGACGACCGGGCAGCGCGAGACCGAAACCACACCGACGGCGACCTCGCCCGTCAAGATCACCCCTTCCTCCACGACGACAACGACGACCACGACCACGACCACG
>JANOFZ010000010.1:0-4918 GCA_031413935.1 Thermoleophilia bacterium
TCGGCATCACGAGATCAGTGATCAGTAGATCAAGGGGACTGTCGAGGCGATCGAGGAGCTCGAGCGCCTCGACGCCGTTACCAACTTCATGGACATCGAACCCGTTCCGCGAGAGGACACTGCTCACGAGCTCGCGAACGAGGTTCTCGTCTTCTACGAGTAGCACGACGGGCCTGATCCGGCTCTCCGTGACGCTGGCCGCCACAGCGTCCGGCGTCACCGACGGAAAGCTCAGCAGAACGGTCGTGCCCTGGCCGGGCTCACTCTCGAGCCGAATGGATCCACCGCTCTGGACGACCGTGCCGTGCACGCTCGCGAGGCCGAGGCCCGATCCCACGCCCTGCGGCTTCGTGGTGAAGAATGGCTCGAATGCCCTTTCCCTGGTCTCGGCATCCATCCCTTCGCCGTCGTCGGCCACGGCGATGACGGCATACGAGCCGGCGGTCTCGCTCCTGACCGTGGCGCCTTGATCGGAGTCGAGGATGGCTTTGCCCGGGTTCGCAGTCGTCGAGACGGTGATCGTCAACGAGCCACCGGCCGGCATCGCGTCGCGGGCATTGAGGGCGAGGTTGACGAGCGTCTGCTCGATCTGCTCGGGATCGATTTTCGCGAACGCCGGGTGGGGTGCAGGGATGACGATCAACTCGACCCGTTCCTCGACCAGGTGTCGGAGCAAGGTTGCTGCCGCCGTGACGAGATCGTTGAGGTCGACCACCTTCGCCTCGAGAGGTTGCTTACGCGCGAAAGCAAGCAGCTGCTCCGGCAACGAGGAAGCCTGGTCGGCGGCGCGGCGGATCTGCTCTGCCTCGTGATGCTGCCGAGTGCCCGGCTGGAGCTCGGCGAGGAGCAACTCGCTGTAACCCTTGATCGCGGTGAGCATGTTGTTGAAGTCATGTGCGACGCCACCTGCGAACCTGCCGAGCGCCTCGAGCTTCTGCGCGTCATACAACGCCTCGCGTAGACGGTCGCGCTCGGCCTCGGCGTCCTTTTGATCGGTGATGTCCTGTGCCGTTCCCCGCATCGCGACCGGCCCATCCGGGCCCAGCGTGACCTGGCCGCGCCCGTGAATCCAGCGCACGTCTCCTCCCGTGAGCTCCACGCGGTGCTCGAGCTCGTACGACTCGCCGGTTCGTCCAGCGTTCTCGACGGTCGACTCCACCAGCGAGAGATCGTCGGGGTGGACGCGGTCGAGGTATCTGGTGTACGTCATCGGGGTTCCGGCGTCGACCTCGAACAGCTCGTACAGCTCCGCCGACCAGGTCACGGCGCCCGTCGCGACCTCCCACTCCCAGCTGCCGATCCGTGCGACGTGCTGGGCCTCGGCGAGACGCGCCTCGCTCCGATCGATCGCATCCCTCGAGCGTCTTCGCTCGGTGATGTCCTGGATCTGGCTGATGAAGTACTCCGGCTCGCCGGAGTCCGACTGCACGAGCGAGACGCTGAGGAGAACCCAGACGATCTGCCCCCTCTTGTGGAGGTAGCGCTTCTCCATCTGGTAGGTGCGTATCTCGCCCGAGATCAACTGTTGCACAAGACCGAGATCGGGCGCGAGATCGTCAGGGTGCGTGATCTCCTGAAAGCTCAGACCACAGAGTTCGGGTCCGGAATACCCGGTGATCGCGCACAGCGCTTCGTTCACCTCCAGAAAGCGCCCGTCGGGGGAGACGATCGCTTCGCCGATCGGCGCCGAAGCGAAGAAGTTGCGAAAACGAGCTTCTGCGTGGCGGAAGTTCGACTCGGCCTCGGCCTTTTCGCTGAGCGCGCCTCTGATCGGCGCGAGGTTCGTGATCAGGCCGAGCACTCCCGCAGGCCGCCCGTCGCGAACGATCAGAACCGAGGTGGTGAGAACGGGAACGTGTTTGCCCTCGCGTGTGACGAGAACCGTCTCGAGCGGGGAGGAATCTCCGAGGAGCCGCTCCTGAAACCGGCGTGCCACCTGCTCGCGGAGACTCGGCTCGACCAACTCGATTGCAAGTCGTCCGACCAGCTCGGTGGCGGGGTAGCCCGTCAGTCGTTCTGCGGCAGGGTTGACCGACGTGATCCGTCCCTCCAGGTCGAGGATGGACACCATTTCGCCCGCCTGATCGAAGAGGAGCCTGTACGCCTCTCCGGCTGACCTGGTCTCGGGGTCCCCGGTTTCCTCGCTGGTGCTCATCGGCTCGCTCTCGGTTCGGGACTCGGGTGATCCGAGGTCTCCTGCCCGTTTCGCGAGGGCGGGCGTTCCCCCTTCCAGGGAGCAGGAGCAACCGTGACTACCGGACCTCGAGGTGCGTCTACCTGAAACAGGGGAGGAGTTCGAGATTCGATCCCTAACTTGAGATCCCCCAGGTGGGGCATGCGCCTCCCACCTTCCCGCGACGATCCTGTGCTTGTCAACTCAGAACTACCGGTTTTCCGGTAGGAAAACACACTTCGGTCTAGGAGATCCCATGTCTTTCAGCCTTCCCCGCCGTCGACTCCTCGTGGTCGCGGTTCTCGCAATCGGCATCGCCTCCGGTGTGTATGCCTACGCCGCCGCGAACACCGTCCCGGATTCGACTGCAGGCGCAGGCTCCGGAACGATTTCGGGCTACACGGTGACGAGCGTCGCCTACACCCTCAATGCAACGACGCCGACCAACCTCGACCAGGTCGCCTTCACGATCGCGCCGACGACGGCGAGCACGCTCAAGGTGCAGCTCGCTTCCGGCGGCTCCTGGTACACCTGCGCGAACGCGGCCGGCAGCGTGACGTGCAACACGACAACTCCGCAGGCAACCGCGGTAGCTGCCACCCAGCTGACGGTCGTCGCGGCGCAGTAGGGCGCGGTGAGCGGATCGACTCTGGCGGCCCTCGAGGCGGCGGCGCATGCGCCGCCGCCTCGGCGCGTCGCCCGGTCGAGGTTCCGGCCCGCACTGAGCCTCGCGCTGACGCTGGCCATCGTGGGTGCGGCGTGGCTTGTGCTTGCACCGCCGCAGCTCGGCGGCTCGACGTCGTTCGTCGTCGTTGACGGAACGAGCATGCTCCCGACCTTCCGGGGCTCCGACCTCGTCGCGCTCCGGCCCACGTCGAGCCCCGAGATCGGCGATGTCGTGGGATACCGCAGCGAGCTCCTGGATCGGGTCGTTCTGCACAGGATCACCGCGATCGAGGGCGGGCGCTATGTCCTCGAGGGTGACAACAACTCGTTTATCGACCCGGATCGGCCACGCAGCTCGGAGATCGTCGGCAAGGTCTGGTTTCACGTACCCAGGGGAGGCCACATCATCGCCTGGCTTCACGTGCCGTGGGTTCTGGCCGGTGTGGCCGCTCTCTTCGTTCTTGTCATCGGGTTGGACGGGGCCGGGGCACGATCGCGTGGGGAGCGCGAAAGCGCTCGCCCGTGAACGGCCCGGGAACGGGTGCCGGGGCGACCCTGGTGGCGCTCGCGATCTGCCTCCTGCCGTTGAACGTTGCGGTTGCCGCCGGGAATCCCGTCCCCGGCTCCAACCTGTCGCGCTACCAGGTAGCGATCACGGCGAACACCCTCAAGCCCTCCGCCTGCTCCGGGATCACCCTGACGACGGTCGTAGCCGGAAATACCGGTACGAGCGCGGCCAACCTTCTGCTCGGTAGCGCGGCGGCCAACTCCATGTCCGCAGGGGGCGGCACCGACTGCGTCCTCGGCGGCGGTGGCAACGACGCGATCAACTGCGGGACAGGAGTCGATGTCGCCATCGGAGGGCCTGGCACCGATACGTTCAGCGCGAATTGCGAGACCCAGATCCAGTGACTCGCGGAGTTGTGCCGACGATCCCTCCGACGAGCGTCTCGGCAGTGATCTCGGCGCTGATCGTGTCGCCCTCGGGATGGGAGACGACCTCTCGCACTGCAACGACAGTGTTCGCGTCAAGGGCGAGCTCGTCACCCGGCACCGGCCGAAGGGGAAGCTCGCGCACGACACTGCGTGCCTGGGAGTCGAAAACGTAGGCAATACGGTAGAGCGGCACAGCTCTTCCTCCACGGCAGGAGGGGACAACGGCAATTCGCATGGTACTCCCTCCCCCGGTCAGGAGCAAGGGCGAGGACCGTAGTCGTCGAGCGCTCGCTCCCCAACCTGCCGGCCGCCAAATAGGATGGAGGTCTGAGCACGTATCCGTTACACATGGAGACCGACGTCGTCCTTCGTGACGGCCGCACGGTGCACGTTCGCCCGGCGCGGCCGAGCGACAGGGATCGACTCGAGGACTATTTCATCGATCTCTCCGACGAGTCGCGGCGGCTACGGTTCTGGGGGTCGGTGGTGAACCTCCGCGAGCGGGCCGAGGACTCCGTGGAGATCGACTACGTCGACCATCTCACGTTGCTCGCCTTCCAGGGCCCAGATCTTGCGGAGGTAGTCGGAGGAGCCCAGTACATTCGCGAAGGCAAGGCCCCGCGCGCCGAGGTCGCGATGTCTGTCTCGGACGAGCTCCAGGGACTCGGCCTCGCCTCGATTCTCATCGCTCACCTCGCCGAGGCCGCGCGTGAGAACGGCATCGAGTTCTTCTCAGCCGATGTGCTGCCCGAGAACCACAAGATGATCCAGGTTTTCCGCGGCACCGGTTTCCCGATTCAGATCCGCGCGCGCCCCGGGTCTATCGAGGTCGAGTTCCCGACGACGAGCACCGAGGAGACGACCGAACAGTACGAGGACCGCGAGCGGCTCGCGGCCGCGAACGCCGTGCGCCGCGTGCTCGAGGCCCGATCGGTTGCCGTGATCGGCGCATCCCGCGATCCAGCGACGATCGGCGGCCGGCTGCTGCGGAACCTGATCACACAGCCGTTCACGGGCGTCGTGTATCCGGTCAATCCGACGAGCAGCGCGGTGCAAGGGATTGTCGCGTACAAGGACGTGAAGGAGATCCCGGGCGAGGTCGAGCTGGCGTTCGTCGTCGTTCCGGCGGCGCACGTGCTCGAT
>JANOFZ010000011.1:0-2953 GCA_031413935.1 Thermoleophilia bacterium
GGCGAACGGTGGCAAGACGGTCGTCTTCTACCTCGATGCCCCGACGGCAGCGTTCCCGTACCTGACGAGCAACACGACGTACCAGTCGATCATCCAGCCGTCGAACTACAAGCTGGGCTCGTTCTCGAAGGGTGGCACGACGACCGGTGCATTCAGGCTTACGTCGTACTCGCCTGGCCTCGGCGCAAAGTTCGATCGTAACCCCGGTTGGTGGGGTGGCTCGGCACCGCTCGACGGCGTCGATGTCACCTACTACACGGACGCTGCGGCAGTGACGGCGGCGCTCCTCGGCAACCAGATCGACATGATCAGCCAGGTGTCGTTCTCGGACAGCCGGGCGCTCTTCAACAACCCGAACATCCAGATCATTACCGCGAAGGGCACGCCGCATCGCGAGATCTCGATGCTCGTCTCGACGGCCGCGGCCGTCAAGCCGTTCAAGGATCGTCGCGTCCGGCAGGCCCTTGCGCTCACGCTCGACCGGCCCAAGATCATCAAGCAGCTGTTCAACGGCTTCGGCATCCCGGGTAACGACTCGCCGTTCGCGTCGATCTACCCGTCCTCTGACCCGACCGTCCCGCAGCGCAAGCAGGACCTCGTGCAGGCCAAGAAGCTGCTCGCCCAGGCAGGCTATCCAAAGGGCTTCGAGGTCACGATGACGACGCAGAAGTACATCGAGATCCCGGCCCTGGCTCAGATCGTCGCGGCCTCGGCGAAGAAGGTCGGCATCAACATCAAGCTCAACATCATCACCTCTGACGCCTACTACGGTGGGACGTACTCGGGTGGCGCGACCGGGCGCGGGACAACGCCGTGGCTGAACACGCCACTCAACATCACGGACTACGGCCACCGGGCCGTGCCGAACGTGGTGACCAGCTCCGCCTTCAAGACCGGCGGCGTCTGGAGCTCCTCGAACTACGCGAACCCGGCGTTCGACAAGGCGTTCGACGCCTACTCCGCATCGTTGACGTTGAAGGGGCAACGGAAGTACACCGGCATTGCAGCTCGGATCCTGCTGCGCGACACGCCGGTGATCATCCCGTACTTCTACAACTGGACGATGGCCGGCTCGAAGAAGGTCAAGGGCTTCAAGGCGTCGGCGATCGGCACGATGGATCTGTCGAAGACGTCGCTCGGATAGCTCGAGAAGCATCGTTGTTCAGGCCGGGTCGCTGCACGCTGCAGCGGCCCGGCCGAATTCATTGAGGAGGCGCTCGGATTCTTCGGTTCCTGTTGAAGCGGCTTGGACTTGCGTTGATCACGCTGTTCATTCTCAGCGTGCTCGTCTTCGCGGCGGCCTCGCTCCTTCCAGGGAACATCGGCAGGAACGTCCTCGGCCCGTTCGCGAGCGAGCGCGACGTCGAGATCTTCAATCGCAAGGCAGGAGCCGATCGGCCTCTGCTCGAGCAGTACTGGGACTGGGTCAGCGGCTTCGTCCACGGCGACTTCGGCAACTCCCTCCAGTACTCGGTCGGAACGGCCGAGGTCTCGGTGACCAGCCTCCTCGGGCCGGCGTTCTCCAACTCGGTCAAGCTCGCGGCAGTGGCGTTCGTGATCCTCGTTCCGCTGAGCATCCTGGGCGGCGTCATCGCAGGCTTGCGCCGCAACAGCTTCAGCGATCGGTTCATCACGGTCACAGGCGTGTCGTTCACGGCGATTCCGGAGTTCGTCACAGCGATCGTCTTCATCCTGCTCTTCGGCCTCTGGCTCGACTGGCTTCCGGTCTCAGCAACGGCACCACCGGGTGCCAACCCACTGATTCAGATCGAGTATCTCCTCCTGCCGGCCTTTGCTCTCGTTGCCGTCGAGTTCGGGTACATCGCCCGGATTACGAGATCGAGCGTCGTCGAATCCGTGGACGCCGACTACACGCGGACCGCGTACCTGAAGGGTCTGACGAAGCGACAGGTCGTCGGGACCCATGTCCTGCGAAACTCGCTGCTGCCAACGATCGCCGTCGTTGCAACGCAGGTCGGGTATCTGATCGGCGGCCTGCTCGTGATCGAGAAGATCTTCAACTACAACGGCATCGGCCTGCGCATCTACACGGCGGCGCAGAACAAGGACTACCCCGTACTTCAGACGGGCGTCATGCTCGTCGGCGTCGTGTATCTCCTCGCGACACTGTTTGCCGACATCCTCTACTCGCTCCTCAATCCACGGGTTCGGTTCGGAGGTGGAGAATGAGCGCGATGACCGATGACGCTGCCGGCATCGACCCGGCTGCCGGGCTCGTTCCGAGCGAAGCCAAGATCGCCCGGCAGGAGATGGTCAGGCAACTCCTGCGCTCAAAGACATTCATTATCGGCTGCCTGATCATCCTGTTCTGGGTGTTCTGGGCGCTCACGGGTTCGGCGTTCACGCCACACGATCCGCTCGAGCAGACCGACGCGATTCTCAAGGCGCCGAGCTCGACGTACTGGTTCGGAACCGACCAGTTCGGGCGTGATGTCTTCTCCCGCGTCCTCTCGGGCGCCCAGTCGTCGCTCCGGGTTGCTCCTGCGGCGACCCTGATCGCCATCGTCTTCGGCACGATCATTGGCCTGATCACGGGATTCTTCGGAGGCATCACTGACGACGTGATCAGCCGGATCGTTGACGCGATCCTGGCGCTGCCGTTGATCGTGATCGCGGTCACCGTTCTGACGGCGCTCGGCTCGTCGAACATCACGCTGATCCTCGTGATCGGGCTCATTTTCACGTCGCCGATCGCCCGAACCGTTCGCGCTACCGTCCTCGGTGAGGGGCAGCTCGACTACGTCCAGGCCGCCCGGCTGCGCGGTGAAAAGGGCCCGTACATCATGTTCGTCGAGATCTTGCCGAACATCATGGGGCCGATCATCGTCGAGACGACCGTCCGGCTCGGGTACGCGATCTTCGCGGTCGCAGGGCTCACGTTCCTCGGATTCGGTGTCCAGCCCCCGTCGCCCGACTGGTCGCTCCAGATCAG
>JANOFZ010000012.1:0-21942 GCA_031413935.1 Thermoleophilia bacterium
CTCCGTCAAGAGTCGGCCAAGGAGACGACCGACAGTCTCCAGGGCGAGTTGTCGGACGCCCAGGACCTCAAGATCGACGAGAAGCCAGAGCCCGAGAAGGAAATCGAGCGCACGGCGATTCCACAGGTGGAGAACACCGAGGTCACCGAGGTGACCTCGGGGAGGGGGCCTGCCGGTGGCGCGATACGTCTACCGGGCGGCGGCGGCGCGAAGGTTGGCGAAGAGGTCAGCCATCTCGAGCCCGGTGCGAACCGCCTCGGCGCCCTTCGCGGTGCGACTTTCGGCCTGATCGGCCCGGTCGAGCGTGAGGAGGCCGAACGCGACGGGCACGCCCGTCTCGATCGCGGCCAGCTGCAGCCCACTCGCCGCCTCGCTCGAGACGTAATCGAAATGCGGCGTGTCGCCGCGAATGACGCAACCGAGTGCCACGATGCAGCTGAACCGGCGCGTCTTCGCGAGTGCCATCGCCGCGAGGGGCAACTCGAAGGCTCCCGGCACCGGCAGAACCGTGACCGAATC
This sequence comes from Thermoleophilia bacterium, assembly GCA_031413935.1. GTDB lineage: Bacteria > Actinomycetota > Thermoleophilia > Gaiellales > Gaiellaceae > Gaiella. Next base: position 520 of record JANOFZ010000012.1, read on the forward strand.
GCGTGTGACACCAAGTGCGTCGAGCTCCGAGAGTGCCGACTCGAGCAACGCGGTCGTGACGTCACCGTTGAACCGTGCGACGACGATGCCGACGCGCCGGTTCTCACCCTTCGCCTCTCCCTCGAGAACCGCGTAACCCGGGGGTACCGTCAGCTCGCCGGGCGCATGCTCCGTCGAGCCGGAGACGTGATCTGCGAGCGCTACCGGAGCGCTCTCGCCATCATCTGAGGACGGCGGGGGCACGTCGTCGATTGCGGGCTCGTCGGCAGCCGCGGCCGGAGCCTCGATCGGGGGCTCTCTGTCGGTCGCGGGCTCGTCGACGGCAGACTCGTCTTCGACGTCGAGCGGATCGGCGGCGGGCCATCCGTCAAGGACGTTCTCGCTCGACGCGTCGAGGTCCGCTCCGTCCTCGTCCTCGTGGTCGTCGTCGTCGCGAGGCTCAGCGGCGGCCCGGTTCTCGCCTGCGACGAGATCCTTTGGCTCATCGTCCCAGCGGGGAGTTTGGTAGCGATCACTCATACAGCACCAGCCTAACGATCGCTCAGGAAGTTTCCGGATCGAACCGCACCCGCTGGTGGTGCTCTGGCCCGCCGATCGTGTGTCCCATCTTGTCGCGCTTGGAGTCGAGGTACTCGCGGTTCTCGGGGTTGGGCTCGATCTCGATCGGCTCCTGCGAGACGACGGAGAGCCCGAAGCCGGAGATGCCGCTGATCTTCTTCGGATTGTTCGTGAGCACCCGGATCGTCGTGAGACCGAGATCCGACAGGATCTGGGAGCCGATCCCGTACTCGCGCGCATCGGCTGCGAAGCCGAGTTGCAGGTTGGCCTCGACCGTGTCGAGGCCCGTCTCCTGGAGCTCGTAGGCCCGAAGCTTGTTCAGCAGGCCGATTCCCCGCCCTTCCTGGGCGAGATAGAGCAGGACGCCCGTGCCCTCTTCCTCGATCCGCCGGAGCGCACGATCGAGCTGCTCGCCGCAATCACAGCGTTGGGAGTGGAAGACGTCGCCCGTGAGACACTCCGAGTGAACCCGCACGAGCACGTCGTCGGCGCCGCCGACGTCTCCCTTGACGAGCGCCACGTGGTGCTTGCCGGTCAGCACTTCCTCGTAGGCCACAGCCTGGAAAACGCCGTGCACCGTCGGCAGCCTCACCGAGACGACGCGCTCGACGAGCTTCTCGTGCTGGCGTCGGTACTCGATCAGATCGGCGACGGTGACCATCTTCAGGGCGTGCTGCTCGCAGTAGCCGATCAGGTCGGAGACGCGTGCCATCGTGCCGTCCTCGTTCATGATCTCGCAGACCACCCCCGCGGAGAAGAGACCCGCAAGGCGCGCGAGGTCGACAGCGGCTTCGGTCTGCCCGGAGCGCTGCAGAACGCCGCCCGTCCGCGCCCGGAGCGGGAAGACGTGACCTGGCTGCACGAGATCGTACGCCGTCGACGTCGGATCGATCGCGACCTGGATCGTGTGCGCGCGATCGTGCGCGGAGATCCCGGTCGAGACGCCCTCACGCGCCTCGATCGAGACAGTGAAAGCGGTACCGAAAGGCGTCTCGTTTTGATCGGTCATCTGCCGCAAGCCGAGCTCCTCACACCGCTCGGGTGTGAGACACAGGCAGATCAGCCCACGGCCGTGCGTCGCCATGAAGTTGACGGCCTCGGGAGTGACGAACTGCGCCGCGATCGTGAGATCGCCCTCGTTCTCACGATCCTCGTCGTCGACGACGACCACGAAGCGGCCGGCGCGGATCTCCTCGATCGCCTCCTCGACGGAGGCGAAGACGGTGTTGGGCGCCTCGGTGCTCACCGACGCATCGTACCCCGATGAAGCGGTCTGCCCGCAGCTCTCAGGCGCGATGCAATAGCAGGCGCTCGACGTACTTCGCGAGCACGTCGACTTCGAGGTTGACGTGCTGTCCCGGTACGAGCCGGGAGAGGGTCGTCTCGGCGATCGTATGGGGGATCAATGCGAGGCCAAACGCGTCGTCGTGGAGCTCGGCGACCGTCAGCGAGACACCCTCGACGGTGATCGAGCCTTTTTCGACGCAGTAACGAAGCGTGTCGTCCGAGGCCTCGATGATGACCCTGAGGCCCACTCCCTCGGCCTCGATCGACTGCACCCTCCCGATCCCGTCGACGTGGCCCTGCACGATGTGACCACCCATCGAATCGCCTGCGCACAGGGCGGGCTCGAGGTTGACGACCGACCCACGCCCTAGCTCACCGAGCGTCGATCGCGAGAGGGTCTCGGGAACGGCATGAAAGCTCAGGCGCGGCCCCTCGACGCTCTCCGCGGTGAGGCAGACACCGTTGATCGCAACCGATCCACCGACGTCGACGAGCGGAGCCGTGACGGGAGCCTCGATCTCGAGCCGGATCCCCTCGTCACCGCCGATGACGGCGACGACTGAGCCCACTTCACGCACGATCCCCGTGAACATGATGAGAAGGCTACTTCACGGCGCGTGCAGATACGCCTCGAGGAGCACGTCCTCGCCGACCGTTCGGGCCGAGAGATGGGAGAGCGCCCTCGACGCGGTGAGGTCGTTGAGAAAGCGAGGGCCGTCCCCGGAAAGGATCGGGGCGACGAACACGATGACCCGGTCGACGAGGTCTGCCTCGACGAATGCCGTCGCGAGCGTCGGTCCGCCCTCGAGGAGGAGCGACTGCACGCCGTCGGCGGCGAGGGCAGCGAGCTCATCGGCGAGGAGACCCGAGCGGAGCTCGAGCTCGGAGTCGACCGGGAGCGGCCCGCAGCCGAAGGCGAGGCGTCGTGGTTGCCGCAGGGACGGAACATCCCGCGCGTCGAGGCGTGGCGCATCGGCGCGAACCGTTCCCATGCCGACGGCCACCGCGTCCGAAGCGGCTCGCAGTTCGTGGACGAGTCGCCGGGAGTCCTCGCCGGTCACCCAGCGTCTTCCCGGCACCGTCACCCTCCCGTCGAGCGTCGTCGCCACCTTGTAGGTGACGAACGGTCGCGCGAGAGCCTTCCAGGTGCGCCAGGCCTCGTTCTGTCGCCTCGCCTCGAGGCGGTCGTCGAGCTCGGCCTCGACCCCGGCTCCGCGGAGCAGCGCGAGCCCTCCCGCTGCATCCGGATTCGGGTCGAGGCACCCGGCGATGACACGTGCGACTCCGGCGTCGACGATTGCGTCGACGCAGGGCGGCGTCTTTCCGTGGTGCGCGCACGGCTCCATGGTCACGTACAGCGTCGCGCCACGGGCCCGGTCGCCGGCAGCAGCAAGCGCCACGATCTCGCCGTGGTGCCCGCCGTACGCCTCGGTGACGCCCTCTCCCACGACCTCACCGTCCGCGACGACAACGGCACCGACGGTCGGGTTCGGATAGGCGATTCCCGCGACGCCTGCCGCGAGGTCGAGCGCGCGATCGAGGCTCATGCCCCTGCCGCTGAGAGGCGTCGATAGGCAGCCGCAGGATCGGGATCAGCGAAGACTGCGTTTCCCGCGACGAACACCGTTGCACCGGCGGCCCGGACAGCTGCGACATTGTCCTCACCGACACCTCCGTCGACCTGGATCGGGATCTCGACAAGCTCCGCCAGCTCCGCGATCCTGGCGTAGGACTCCGGCAGGAATGGCTGTCCCGAGTAGCCGGGGACGATGCTCATGCAGAGGATCAGCTCGGCGCCCGCCGCTCGGGCGAATGAAACCGCATCGGCGACGTCGGTGTCCGGGTTGAACGCGACGCCGACGTCGAGTCCGAGCGCCCGCGCCGCGGCCCCCACGCCGCGCGGGTCATCCGTCGCCTCGACGTGGAAGGTCACCGAATCGGCGCCCGACGATGCAAACTCGGGGAAGTGATGGGCCGGATCGGCGACCATCAGATGACAGTCGATCACGCCGCCTGCGTCATGAATCAGCGGCGCTATCGACCGGAGCACGACAGGACCGATCGTCACCGGCGGGATGAAATGGCCGTCGCCCACATCGAAGTGGAAGATCCTGCAGTCCGCTTCGAGCAACGCCTCGATCTGCTCGCCGAGGCGCGTGAAGTCGGCGGCATAGAGCGACGGCGCAATCTCGCTCGTTCCTCGCATCCACGCGTCCCAGCCCATCCCACGATCCTAGCGTCGCTCGGCTTGGGGTCAGGTCTTCCACGTTCCACACTGCGAACGTTAGGGGGCAGCCACGAGCGTCGATGACGTGGAACGTGGAAGACCTGACCCCGCTTTCACACGCGGAGGCGGGCGATGAAGAAGCCGCTCGTCCTGTGGACGTGCGGGAGCGTCTGGAGGAACTCGGGTCTCGTCGGATGGCGGAACTGTGGCCACTCCTCGGCGAGCGACGGATCGATCGCGAGACTGGCCGCATCAACGACGGCCTCTGACTCATCGCGATTCAGGGTGCAGACGGAGTAGACGAGCGTGCCCCCCGGTCGCACCCGCGCCGCAGCTGCGCTGAGCAGCTCGAGCTGCAGTTCGGGCAGCGGCTGCGAGCGCCAGCGAAGATCAGGTCGCGCCGCGAGCACGCCGAGGCCCGAGCACGGAGCATCCACGAGTGCACGATCGAAACCGGTCAGATCCGACGGAAGATCGCGGCCGTCGGCGCAGACGACACGGACGTTCGTCGCGCCAAGGCGGCGAATGTTCTCCTCGAGCTCGCGAGCGCGTGATGGGCTCGACTCAACCGCGACGACCTCACCAGCGAGCATCGTCGCCTTGCCGCCCGGAGCCGCGCACAGGTCGAGCACGCGCTCCCCCTCGAGCGAGCCAACACAGAGTCCGGCAAGCTGGGAGCCGACGCTCTGTGGCCAGACCCGGCCCTCCTCGAACATCCGGTCGTCCATGTGATCGACGTGCCACGCTCCTGGAACGTCAGCGTCGGGACGTCCTTCGATCTCACCCCGGACGAGGCGGACGACTGCCGGTGGCGCCTCGTTCTGGGCCTGCATGAGCGCGAGTGCGCCCTCCGCCCCGAGGTCGCGCCACCACGTCTCGGCGACCCAGTCGGGGTAGGAGTGGCGAAGCGCCGCCTCCTCCCAGGTGGCCTCCGGCAGCGCCTCGACACACGTCCTTCCCTCGTCGGCAACGCGTCGCAGGACGGCGTTCGTGAACGGCACAGCGCGCTCGAGTCGCGACCGTCGCACAAGCTCGACCGACTCGTTGACAGCCGCGTAGCGGGGAACGCCGTCGAGGAAGACGAGCTGAAAGGCACCGAGCCTGAGAGCCGCGCGAACGGGATCGTCGAGCTTCCTGACGGGACGCCGACCCACCGTCTCGATCACGTAGTCGAGGATCCGCGCCCGCTGCACCGTTCCATACGCGAGCTGGCGTGCGAGCGACCGGTCGCGGTCGTCGAGCCCGGCCGCAGCCGTGCGCAGAGCGCGATCGGCGTACGCCTCGTGCTCGAAGACGCGCCTGATCACGTCGAACGCCGCAGAGCGCGCGGGCGAGATCGCAGCAGCCTTCACCGCAGCCCGCGCAGCCAGGCAGCGGCGTCCATGCGCTTGCCACCGTCTGGCTGAACCACGACCGGTTCGAAAGCTCCGCCCTCCCCCACGCGCGCCTGCCACACCGTCACCGGTCGACCGTGCAGCTCGGCGCGCGCGCCGATGTGAGGCGAGAGCGCCCGAACGCAGCGCACGAGCTCGATTGCGTCGAGGTCGAGGTCGAGAATGCGGTCGTCGGACGTGATCTTCTCGGCGTAGGTCACACCCTCCGTCGCCTGTGGCACGAAGGTGGGGCGAGCATCCGAGAGGATGTCAGCGAGAAGCTCAACGGCGACCCGGGCAGCCTGCTCGAAGACGGCCCCGGCGTCGTCCTCCTCGCCGATCGGGAAGGATCGTTGGGCTGCGATCGGCCCGCCGTCGAGCTCCTTCACCGTCTGGTGGATCGTTACGCCCGTCTCGGCATCACCCGCGAGGACTGCGCGCTCGACGGGCGCGGCACCACGCCAGCGCGGCAGCAGCGAGGGATGCACGTTGAGCCAGTCCCGTTCGCCGAGGAGCTCCTCGGGGATCAGACGGCCGTACGCGCATACGACGACAATCGGCGCGCCGAGGTCGAGGCCCGACTCGGGTCGATCGGGTTGCAGCACCGGTACGCCGAGACGCTCGGCCACGACCTTCGCAGGCGGCGGCGCAACCCGCCGCCCACAGCCCTGTTGTGCATCGGGCCGGGTCAGGAGAGCCGAGATCTCGTGCTCAGCGGCAAGCCGCTGCAGCACGTCTGCTCCGAACGGCGCCGTTGCGGCGACCGCGATCCGGGCCACTCCTACCTCACCGGGAGAGGACGAGCCGGGGCCGCAGCTGCGCCATTGCCTCGCGCCGCGACTCGGGATCGGTGCGATCGATGATCAGCTTGCCGTCGAGGTGGTCGAACTCGTGCTGCACGACGCGGGCCGGCAGACCCTCGAGCTCGAGGCTGAACGGTGCCCCATCGATGCCGACTCCCTCGAGCGTCAGGTCAACGGATCGCTCGACCGGCATGCGCACCGGGCCGAGTGAGAGGCAGCCCTCGCTGTCGGTCTCGACGCCGCCGCCGGTCTTCGCGAGCACGGGGTTAACGACCACGACGTCCTCGCCTTCGTTCGAGAACACGAACACGCGACGAAGGATCCCGACCTGCGTCGCGGCGAGACCGACACCGTCGGCATCGTGCATGAGCAGGAGCATTCGCTCCGTCAGCCTCAGGAGCTCCTCGTCGAAGCTCTCGACCTCGTTCGCCCGCATCCGCAGGACCGGATCGCCGTACTGGCGGATCTGCGACAGCGCTATTTGCCGGCGGACGCGATCCTCGGCCTCGGCCTGGAGCTCGGCCTCGCTCTCGAAGTCGGTGTCAACGTCGTCGCCGTGTTCGTGATCGTGATCGTGGTCGGCCATGCGGGCGAGTCTAGCCGGTTGCCTTCGAACCACGGTCAAGGCAGCGGCGATCTATAGCTCTTCCCTAATCGCCACGCCATCGATCCACCACGGCGTCGTTGGCGGGAAGGAGCTTTAGAGCGACTGCGGGTCAACGTCCACGACCGCGGTGAGCCCGCGCCGGCGCAGCTCGGGGCTCGCTGCCACGAGTAGCGCCGCGGCTCGGCGCGCGAGCGCTCGCGGCTCGCCCGTCTTCGCAACGAGCTGCGCCCGGTGACGACCACGCAGGCGCAGGAGCGGCGCGGGGCCGAGAACGGTGCCCTCGACACCCTCGAGACCCGCACGTACCTCGCGAAGCACCTGCGCCACACCCACCGCATCGGGGCCCGAAGCGACGATCGAGACGAGATGATTGACCGGCGGGTAGCCGAGTGCTGTCCGCCGCTCGAGCTCCTCGGTGAGAAACCCGATCACGTCATGCCGTTGCGCGAACTGGAACGGCATCGCGTCGGGCTGGAACGTCTGCACGAGCACGAGGCCCGGTGCATCGCGACCACTGCGGCCCGCGAGCTGAGTGACGAGTTGGAATGTTCGCTCCTCGGCGCGGAAGTCGGGGATCGAGAGGCCCGTGTCGGCGTCGACGACCGCGGCGAGGTCGACGCCGGGGAAGTGATGTCCCTTCGCAACCATCTGGGTGCCGACGAGCACGGCCCGATCCGCGTGTCTGAATCGCTCGAGCGTCTCGCGCAGGGCGCCGGGGCGAGCGGCTGTATCCGCGTCGAGGCGGATTCGCTCGAGCTCCGGAATGTGTCGTTCGAGCTCCTTCTCGAGGCGCTGCGTGCCTGCTCCGATGTGCGCGAGCTCGACGGACCCGCAATCCGGGCAGGTCTCGGGAATCGGTTCACGATGGCCGCAGTGATGGCAATGGAGGCCCCCGTCGCTGTGGAGCGTGAGGGCAACATCGCAGTTCCCGCACCGCCGAGACAGACCGCAGGCGCGACAATGGATCGCTGGGGTCACGCCCCGGCGGTTGAGCAACAGGATCGCCTTCCCCCCTCGTTCTGCGATTCGACCGAGCTCGGTGAGGAGGGGCGCCGACAGTGGATAGCCGTTCTCGCGACGCAGGTCGACGATACGTACGCGCGGCATCGGGGCGCCGATCCTGGCCGTGAGGACGATCCGCTCGAGCGTGGCCCAGCTCTCGGGCCGCGGCGTCGCACTCCCGTAGACCGCAACCGCTCCCTCGAGTGCGGCGCGTTTCGCGGCGACCGTGCGGGCGTCGTAGCGGGGATCGGACTCCTGCTTGTACGAGGAGTCGTGCTCCTCGTCGACGATCACGAGCCCGAGGTCGCGCATCGGGGCGAAGATCGCCGAGCGTGCGCCAACGACCACACGTGCCTCGCTACGCGCAACGCGGTCGCGCTCGTCCCGGCGCTCTGCCTGACCGAGGGCCGAGTGGAGAATTGCCACCGTGTCGCCGAAACGCTCGCGGAAGCGACCGACGGTTTGTGGCGCGAGTGAGATCTCGGGCACGAGCACGATCGTGCCAAGTCCCCGTGCGAGTGCTGCCTCGCACGCCTGGAGGTACACCTCGGTCTTCCCGCTCCCCGTTGGCCCGACGAGAAGAAGATGGGCCCCTGCATTCTCGTCCAGTCCCGAAACGACACGCGCGACTGCGGTGCTCTGCTCGGTCGTCAGAGCCGCAGGACTGGGCTCACCCGGAAGCGACTCGCGCGCGGCGGGCGACGGCCGTTCGCCGCGCGGTGCGCGACGGACAGGCGCAACGAGCTCGAGCGCGCGCGCCGGAGTCGTGCCGTAGTACTCGGCGATCCACAGCGCCAGGTCGACGAGCGCAGGCGGAACCTCGGCCAGCACCTTCCCCACCGTTGCGAGCTTGATCCCGGGAGGCGCTTCGACATCGACTTCGACGACGACGCCCCTCGTCGTGCTCCGCCCGAGCCTGACCTGCACGATCGACCCCTTGCCGACGCCGTCCGGAACCTCGTAGGTGAAGGCGCGAGCGACGGCCCGGGACGAGACGAGCGGATAGACGGACGCGAGGCGCATCGACCGAGCCTACTGCCGATCAACCATCAGCTCCGACTCCGGCCGCGGCTCCCGCTCGGCCGGTGACGATGAGATAGCCAAACCGACGGACCGCCTGTAAGGTTCTCCTTACATGGATTGTTCGATGATCGCACTCGAGGGTGTGACCCGGCGTTTCGGGAGCGTGGAGGCCGTCACGGCGACGTCGCTCTGCGTCGATCGCGGTGAGGTTGTCGCGCTCCTCGGCCCCTCCGGCTGTGGCAAGACGACGCTCCTCCGCCTGATCGCGGGTTTCGAGACGCCCGATGCCGGGCGCGTTACGGTCGCCGGTGAGCACGTCGCGGGAGGCGGCTGCTGGGTCCCACCCGAGCGGCGCCGCGTCGGAATGGTCTTTCAGGACTACGCGCTGTTCCCGCATCTGACGGTGACGGAAAACGTCGCCTTCGGGATTCCGCGCAAGGAGCGCTCGGCGCGCGTCCCGATGCTGCTTGCGCTGGTCGACCTCTGTGGGCTCGGCGGTCGCTACCCGCACGAGCTCTCCGGCGGACAGCAGCAGCGTGTGGCGCTGGCCCGCGCGCTTGCGCCAGCTCCGGAGGCGATCCTGCTCGATGAGCCCTGGTCGAACGTCGACCCCCACCTGCGGAGCGAGCTGCGAGACGAGGTCGCGGCGATCCTGCGACCGCTCGGTGTCACCGTCGTCCTCGTCACGCACGACCGTGAAGAGGCGTTCTCGCTCGCCGACCGCATCGCACTGATGCGAGACGGCGTGATCGTGCAGCAGGGGACGCCCGAGGAGCTGTACGAGGCTCCTGCGTCGCGGTGGGCGGCCGAATTCGTCGGAGCCGCAAACTTCGTCCCCGGCACCGTGTCGAACGGCCTCGTCCGAACGTCACTCGGATCGTTCCCGGCGAACGGCGCCTCGGGCGCGACGGCGGTAGATGTGCTCCTGCGGCCCGAGTTGCTCGAGCTGGCCCCCGACCCGACCGGTGCCGCCGAGGTCGTCGCCCGGGAGTTCCGTGGCCACGATGTCTTCTACCGCGTCCTCCTCGACGGGGTCGAGCTCGTATCGCAGCGCCCGTCGAACGAGGTCGTTCCGCTCGGTTCTCGCGTCTCGATCAAGGTGCACAACGGCAAGGTGCCCGTCTTTCATTGACGGTTCTTGTAAGGCGACCCTTACAAAAATGTGTAAGGTCACCCTTACAACGTCAACGACGCACACTTCCCGGGGGTCTCATGAAGCTTTTTGCAGTCCTTGCCACGCTCGTCACCGCACTCGCGCTCGCAGGCTGCGGGGGCGACGATTCGACGAACAAGTCGCTCACCGTCTACTCCGGACGGGAGGAAGAGCTCGTGCAGCCCCTGATCGACAAGTTCGAGGAGAAGACGGGGATCACGGTCGACGTCCGCTACGGCGAGAGCGCCGAGCTCGCGGCAACGATCGCGGAGGAAGGTGGGAATTCCCCCGCAGACGTCTTCTTCTCCCAGGACCCGGGCTCACTCGGAGCGGTCGCAGGCGAGCTTGCCGAGCTGCCCCAGGAGACGCTCGATCGCGTTGCCGAGCGATTCCGGGACTCCGACGGCAAGTGGGTCGGCACCTCCGGCCGCACGCGCGTGCTCGCCTACAACACCAATGCGCTGTCCGAGGATCAGGTGCCCGACTCCGTGTTCGATCTCACGGATCCGGCCTGGAAGGGCAAGATCGGGATAGCCCCCACCAATGCCTCGTTCCAGGCGTTCGTGACCGCGATGCGGCTCTCCGTCGGCGAGGAGAAGACGAAGCAGTGGCTCGTCGACCTGAAGAAGAACGAGCCGAAGACGTACGAGAAGAACACCCCGATCGTGGAAGCACTCGCGACCGGCGAGATCGATCTCGGGCTCGTCAACCACTACTACCTGTACCTCGTCAAGGCGGAGGAGCCGGACGCGCCGATCGCGAACCACTTCCTCGCGAAGGGAGATCCCGGCGCGCTCGTCAGCGTCGCCGGTGCCGGCGCGCTCGCGAGCGCTGCCAACAAGGAGGGCGCCCAGCAGTTCATCGACTTCCTCCTCTCGGATGAAGGGCAGCGGTTCTACACGGAGTCCGCAGAGGAGGCCGAGTACCCGCTGGTGGACGGCATTCCTGCGAAGGAAGGCCTGCCTGCGATCGAGACGCTCGAGGGGCCGGATGTCGACCTGAGCACATTCGGCAGCGAGCTCTCCTCGACGCTCGAGCTGCTCCGCGAGACCGGCTACCTGTCGTGAGCCGAGCGTGAGGGCGTGAGAGCGGGAGGCAGACGCCCCCCGCTCCCGCTCGTCCTCGCGGCGGGCGTCGTCGTCTCCCTGGTCCTCCTGCCGCTCGCGTACCTGCTGATCCGGGTCGCGAGCGGCGGAGGGCGGTCTCTCGAGCTACTGTGGGACCCCGAGACGCTGCGGCTCGTGTTTCGCACCGTCCTCCTCGTCGTTGGAGTCGTCACGGCGACCATTCTCGTCGCGGTGCCGTTCGCCTGGCTCGTCGTGCGCACGGATCTCCCGGGTCGCCGAATCTGGGCGACGGCGGCGGCTCTCCCGCTCGTGATCCCGAGCTACGTCGCCGCCCTCTGCCTGCTCAGCCTCTTCGGGGAGAAGGGACTGCTGCAGCAGGCACTCGGCGTTGAGCGTCTTCCGGACCCCACCGGATATTGGGGGGCCCTGGCCGCCTTGACTCTATCCACGTACCCGTACGTCTTCCTCCTCACGCAGGCAGCACTTCGCGATCTCGACCCGGGACCGGAGGAAGCTGCGCGAAGCCTGGGCGCCTCCCGGCTTCGCGTGCTCTTCAGGGTCACCCTGCCGTCCGTCCGACCGGCCATCTCGCTCGGCTCGCTGCTCGTCGCGCTCTACACGCTGTCCGACTTCGGCGTCGTCTCGCTGATGCGATACGACGCCCTCACCCGCGCCATCTACCTCCAGTACCGCAGCCTCTTCGATCGCACTCCGGCGGCAGTGCTCGCCCTCGTCCTCGTCGGCCTCACGGCGCTGGCCCTCACGCTCGAAGCACGTTTCCGCTCTCGCGGCCGGCACTACCGGACGAACCCGGGAGCGGCGCGCCAGGCGAAACCAATCCCGCTCGGCCGCTGGCGCGTGCCTGCTCTCGCCTGGTGCGGCCTTGTCGTAACGGCATTTCTCGCGCTGCCCGCCTTCGTTCTCGGCTACTGGCTGCAGCGAGCGATCAGCAACGACCGGGGAGTCGAGATCCCGTGGAGCGAGGCCCTCTCGTCCCTCGGCGCGTCGAGCCTCGCCGCCGTGGTCGCCGTCGTCGCCGCTCTGCCCGTCGCGATCCTGGCGCTCCGCTACCCGTCACGCCGCTCCCGCCTGCTCGAGCGGCTGTCCTTCGCAGGGAACGCGCTCCCCGGCATCGTGATCGCACTCTCACTCGTCTTCTTCGCTGCGCGCTACGCCTCGCCCCTCTACCAGACACTCGCGCTGCTCGTGTTCGCATACGTGGTCAGGTTCTTCCCGCTCGCGCTCTCGGGGGTCGAATCGGCGCTCGAGCGCGTCAGCCCTCGCGTCGAGGAAGCGGCGCGCGGCCTCGGACGTGGCCCACTTGCCACACTCGCCACCGTCACCGCTCCCCTCGCGCGCTCCGGCATGCTCGCGGGCGGCGCTCTCGTCTTCCTCGCAGCGATGAAGGAGTTGCCGGCGACGCTGCTCCTGCGGCCGATCGGCTTCGAGACGCTGCCCACGGAGATCTGGAAGCTGACGCAGATCGGCGCCTACTCACGGGCTTCGGTGCCCGCTCTCATGCTCATCCTCGTCTCGGCACCCGTGCTGTACCTCGTCTCCGCCGACCGTCGACCGGAGGGCGGCAGCGTCAGCTAGCGCGGTGTCTCGGACAGTTACGCCTGCTTGCCCCTGAGGCCGGTGGTTGCTGTGACCGGTCCCGGGAGAGGCTGCGCCGTCTCCCCTACTGATAGCCGGTGAGCATACGGGGGCTTTGCACTAGACTCGCTCTATGGCGCACGGGCACGGGCATTCGGTCGACGAGTACCTCGAGACGATCTACTTCCTCGCGTTTCCGATCGGCGAGTATCGCCCCGCCACCGCCTCGAACGCGATCGCCTCGCGTGTCGCCGAGATGCTCGGTGTCTCCCGCGCGTCCGCCGGTGAGATGCTGAAGCGACTCGAGGCCGAAGGGCTCGTTGAGCGCGGCGAGCAGAAGGAGGCGATCCTGACGCCGACCGGCATCGAGCGGGCGGAGCGGGTCGTCCGCAAGCACCGCCTGATCGAGCGCTTCCTGACCGATTTCATGGGCTACACGGCGGCCGAGTCGCACGTCCATGCCGACGAGCTCGGTGACACGTTCTCGGATGACATGGTCGAGCGGATCAACGAGCGCCTCGGGTATCCGGACCGCTGCCCGCACGGCTGGCCGATCGAGACCGACGTCGAGCAGGCAGAGAACGCCGAGCTCGTGTCGCTTGCGGATCTTCCAGCCGGCGACGAGGCCGAAATCGTGCGCCTTGCAGAGCACGACGGCGATCTGCTCCACTGGTTCTACGACAACGGATTCGCTCCCGGCGTCGTGGTGATGCGCCAGGGCTCAGCGTCCGGCGATCCTCTTCTCGTCGAGATCGACGGCGACGCACGACCGATCGCCGAGAAGTTCGCGCAGGGCCTGTACGTCCGACCGGCTGCCTGAGGCAGTGCTACCACGGTGACTGGGGTGACAGGCTTCAGCCTGTCTCCTTTGGTTTCGGCTGGTCAGAACGCTACGCCGAGGCGAGCGACCCGAGACCCGCGGCGACGCGGAGCTCGTCCGCCTTGTCGGTGCGCTCCCACGTGAATCCGGCATCCTCACGGCCGAAGTGGCCATACGACGCCGTCTTGCGGTAGATCGGCCGCCGCAGGTCGAGATCGCGGATGATCGCGCCGGGGCGGAGGTCGAAGTGCTCGGCCACGAGGCTCTCGACCATCTCCTGGGAGACGACATTCGTGCCGAAGCAGTCGATCAGGACGCTGAGCGGGTGCGCAACGCCGATCGCATAGGCAACCTGGATCTGGCAGCGATCGGCGAGGCCGGCAGCGACGACGTTCTTGGCAACGTGACGTGCTGCGTATGCGGCCGAACGGTCGACCTTGGTGGGATCCTTGCCCGAGAAGGCACCGCCGCCGTGCGGCGCGGCTCCGCCATAGGTGTCGACGATGATCTTGCGCCCCGTTAGGCCCGTATCCCCCATCGGCCCGCCGATCACGAACTTGCCCGTCGGGTTCACGTACACGAAGTCGCGATCGTCAAACCGCTTCTCGTCGTAGAGGTGGTGAGGAAGAATCGGGCGGAGGACATGGTCGATCAGATCCGGCTTGATCAGCGTCTCGGCGTCGAGCCCGTCACGGTGCTGGGTCGAGATGAGCACTCGCTCGATCTCGACGGGACGCTGGTGGCCGTGCTCGTCGACCTCGTAGCGAACCGTCACCTGCGCCTTGCCATCGGGCCGCAGGTACGGGAGAACATCAGCCTTGCGAATCTCGGAGAGCCGATGCGTGATGCGATGCGCGAGCTGGATCTGCAGCGGCATCAGCTCCTCGGTCTCGTTCGAGGCATAGCCGAACATCATCCCCTGGTCGCCCGCCCCGATCTGGTCGATCGGGTCGAGATCGCCATGCTGCACCTCGAACGATTCATCCACACCCTGAGCGATATCGGGCGACTGCTCGTCGAGCGCCACGATGACGCCGCAGGTCTCGGCGTCGAAGCCGTACTTCGCGCGGGTGTAGCCGATATCAGCAACGGTCTTGCGGACCAGCCGAGGGATATCGACGTAGGTCGTCGTCGTGATCTCCCCGGCGACGACCACGAGGCCCGTTGTAATCAGGGTCTCGCAGGCGACGCGACCCTGCGGGTCGTCGGTGAGAACGGCATCGAGGACGGCGTCGGAGATCTGGTCGGCGATCTTGTCCGGATGCCCCTCCGTGACCGATTCGGAGCTGAAGCTGAACGAGCGGGAACTCATCCGCGCAAGCCTAGCCAATCCACCGCCCGAGCCGGGTGATCACTCCGAGGTCGGCTCGCGCTGCATCAGCGTCGCCACGAGCTCGCCGAGCGGGACGCCGTCGAGCACCGTGCACACACCTTCCGTGATGGGCATCTCGATCCCGAGGCGGCGAGAGAGATCTCTAAGCACGGGTGCCGTCGTCAGGCCCTCGACGACCATGCCGATCTGCGCGGCGGCCTCGGCGGGCGTCGCCCCCTGCACGATCAGCTCCCCGGCCCGACGGTTGCGGCCCGACTTCGACCAGCACGTGACGATCAGATCGCCCATCCCGGCCAGCCCGGCGAACGTCTCGGGTCTCGCTCCGGATGCTTCGGCAAAGCGGCCCATCTCGGCGAGGCCGCGAGCGACGAGTGCTGCCTTTGCGTTGTCGCCGAGCCCGAGCCCGTCGGCACCGCCGGCCGCAAGCGCGATCACGTTCTTCGCGGCGGCACACAACTCGACGCCGGCGACATCGTTGTTCACGTAGACCCGGAACGTGGTCGAGGTGATCGCGAGCTGAATCTGGATCGCCAGCGCCTCGTCCTTCGCTGCGATAACGGCGGCCGCGGGGAGGCCGCGAGAGATCTCGTCCGCGATGTTCGGCCCCGAAAGAACCGCCACCGGCCGGTTGGTGACGAGTGCCGAGAGTCGATCGCCCGTGGTCGGATCGAGTCCTTTCGTGAGGCTGAGGATCGGACAACTGCCCGGCAGAGCAGCGACCGTTGCACCGAATGCGGCGCTCGGCACCGCAACGACCACGAGATTCGCATCCGCGACCGGCGCAGCAGCGATGGTGGTCGCAGCGATTCCGGTGAGGTCGACGTGCGAGAGGTAGCGAGGATTGCGCTCCGTGGCCGCGATCTGCGCGGCCTGATCTGCGTCACGGCAGGCGAGGGTCACCTCGTGGCCGCGGTCGCGGAGAACGACCGAGAAGGCCGTCCCCCAGGAGCCGCCGCCGATGACCGTTACACGCATCGGACCCCGGATGCGTCCGCAGGGACATGGTGACAGGCTTCAGCCTGTCTCCTGGGTGGCGCTCCTTGCGCGAACCCGGGTGACAGGCTGAAGTCTGTCACCGCACGCCTCGGCCTACTCACTCTTCACGAAATCGATCGAGACGGGGACGCCCTCGAGCTCGAACCGCTTGCGCAGCTCGTTCTCGACCCAGTAGCCGTAGTCGCGCGTGACGAGGCTCGGCGCGTTGACGAAGATGCGGAACCGCGGCGGGCGCGTGCTGACCTGCGTCCCGTACATCAGCTTCAGACGTCTCCCCCGCTCGCCCTGTGGGCCCGGACGAGCCTCCTTGAGCTCGCCGAGCGCCCGGTTCAGCTCACCGGTGGGAATCCGGCCGTTGTGCTTCGCAAACAGCTCCTCGACCTTGTCGAGCAGACGGCCGACGCCTCGTCCCGATTTCGCCGAAACGGCGATCACCGGCGGTCGCTGACGGAGGCGGCGGCCGAGATGACCCTGCGCCTCGACGATCTCGAGGTCGGTGATGTCCCACTTCGACAGCACGGCGAGCGTTGAGCACCCGGCCTTGCGGGCGATATCGGCGACCGCGAGATCCTGCTCGACGATCCCCTCCGACGCATCGAAGAGGACGAGCGCGACATCGGCCCGCTCGGCCGCCTGCAGCGCGCGTAGCTCGGAGTAGTACTCGATTCCCTGCCGCTGTTTGCGTCGCCGGCGAAGACCAGCCGTGTCGACGAGCACGAACGTCGTGTCACCGCGTTGGAGCACGGTGTCGATTGCATCGCGCGTCGTCCCGGGAACCTCCGAGACGATCACTCGCTCACGACCGACGAGCCTGTTCAGGAGTGACGACTTGCCGACGTTCGGGCGCCCGAGAATCGCAACCCGGATCGCCTCGGTGCCGATCGCGACCTCGCTCGTGCCGGGCAGCCGTGAGACGATCTCGTCGAGCAGGTCACCCGTGCCGTGACCGTGCAGGCCCGACAGCGGCCAGGGCTCGCCGAGCCCGAGACGGTGGAAGACGGCGGACTCGCTGTCGCGGCTCGGGTCGTCGATCTTGTTCGCAAGCACGATCACCGGCCGCTTCTTCTTGCGGAGGATCACCGCGAGCTCCTCGTCACCGGGCGTGATCCCGGCACGCGCATCGACGACGAACAGCACCAGATCGGCCTCGTCGATCGCAGCAAGCGCCTGCTCGGCGATCTTGTTGCCGAACGGGCCTCCGTCCGCCTCGTCCACCCCACCTGTGTCGATCAGCCGGAACCACGCGCCGGTCCACTCGCAGAGCAGCTCCTTGCGGTCACGGGTCACGCCGGGCGTCTCGTGGACGACCGCGGCACGGCTCTGGGTGAGCCGGTTGATCAGCGTCGACTTGCCGACATTTGGGAAGCAGACGATCGCGACCGTGCCGGAGATCTCCCGCGGTGCCTCGGTCTCCTCGATCGCGTCGATGTCCTCCGGGTCGATCCCACTCATGCCGGTGGCACCGCCTCTGGTCGACCGAGAGCGTGCATCTCGACGAGGAAGTCGAAGAGCCCGTGGATCTTCGACTGGAGCACTGCCGACGCTTCCTTGTAACCCTTGCCGCCCTTCGGAAGCCCTTCGAATCGGATCGGCTCACCCCAGGCGAGAGAGATCGGATGGAAGTTCCCCGGCTTCCAGGTCTGCGTTCCGTGGATTGCCACCGGGATCACGGGAACGTCCTCCTGGAGCGCGACCATCGCTGCCCCGGGCTGAAGCTCGCCGGGCACCCCGCTCGTCTGACGTGTGCCCTCCGCGAACAGGCCAAGGGCGAGACCGTCCCGCACGATCGCCTTCATCGTCCTGACGGCATCGCGGTCTGATTCGCCGCGGCGGACGGGGAATGTGCCGAACGCTCGGATAAAGGCCCCGAGACCCGGGACACGGTGCGCCTCGACTTTGGCCATGTAGTAGATCGTGCGCGGGCACGAGATGCCGAGCGCCGGGGGGTCGACCCAGTGAAAGTGGTTGCAGGCGATCACGAGACCGCCCGTCATGGGGACGCGCTCCTTGCCGTAGACCTTGAGCCGACCGGTGAGCTTGACCGCAGTGCCGATCGTGGGGCGGCCGACAGCCCAGACCCTGTCCGCCGTCGTACTCATGCGACGCGCTCCCGGAGCAGTCCTTCGATCCGGTCGATGACCTGCTCGAGGCTGAGGGAGGTCGTGTCGACCTCGATCGCATCGTCGGCCCGATGCGTGTTTTCCGCGTCCCGTTCGTCCCGGCGGCGCATGTCGTCGGCCGTCATGTCCACCGTGATGCCGTCCCTCTCCGCGTGGCGGCGCTCGGCGCGCACCCTCGGGTCGGCAACGAGCCAGATCTTGAGCTCGGCATGCGGAGCGACGACGACGCCGATATCACGCCCCTCGATTACGGAGTCTCCCTGCTCGCCGAGGGCACGTTGGCGCTCACGCATTACCTCACGAACCTCGGGATGACGGGCGACGATCGGGACGGAGGAGTCGATAACAGGCTCTCTGATCTTCGTCGTCACATCGTGGCCGGCGATCGACACACCTTCCCCTCCGTCGAACTCGATCGGATTCTCTCGCGCGAGCTCCTCGAGCGAGGTGACGTCGTCGAGCGCGATGCCCTGGCGGAGAGCTAACCACGTCAGCGCTCGATACATGGCGCCGGTGTCGAGATAGCGAAACCCGAGTCGCGTCGAGAGCGCACGGGCGACCGAGCTCTTGCCGGCCCCGGCAGGCCCATCGATTGCCACGATCATTTCTGCCTGAGGCAGAAGTGATAGATGGATAGAAGAAAGATCAATTCACTTGCCCTTTCGAGGTTTCTGCGAGATGTGTGAGGAGCTCGAAGAAGCCCGGGAAGCTTACCGCTACGCACTCGGCGTCCTCGATCTCGACGCCGTCCGCTGACGCGAGAGCAGCGATGGCGCCGAGCATCGCGATCCGGTGATCGCCCCGGCTTTCGATCTTGCCGCCCCGTGGGCGAGTCGGCACACCGCGGATCCGGAAGCCGTCCTCGGTCGCGATCACGTGCTGGCCCACGGCCCGCAGCGCATCGACCGTCGCCTCGACGCGATCGGATTCCTTGGCACGTAGCTCCTCGGCCCCTCGCACGCGACTATTGCCATGCGCGCACGACGCAGCGAGGGCAAACAGGGGCAGCTCGTCGATCGCAAGTGGTACCTCGGGGCCGAGAACCGTGGTCGCGACGAGCTCGGCCGAGCGCACGTCCAGATCGCCCGCCGGCTCACCGCCGATGCGACGCCGGTTGTAGACGGTGACGCGTCCGCCCATTCGCTCCAGGATGGTCAGGAGCCCGGTGCGGCGGGGATTGAGATTGACGCCGTGGATGTGGAGCTCCGAGCCGGGAACAAGCGTCGCCGCGATGATGAACGGCGCAGCCGAGGAGAAGTCACCGGGGACATCGATCTCGCTCAGCTCGAGCCGCTCGGCCGGCTGAACGGTGACGCTCTTCTCGCGCCTCGTGATGGTCACTCCGGCCGCCTCGAGCATCAGCTCCGTGTGATCCCGCGTTGGCGACGGCTCGACGACGGTCGTCTCGCCCGTTGCGTAGAGCCCCGCGAGCAGAATCGCCGACTTGACCTGGGCGCTCGCGACGGGCAGCTCGTAGGTGATCGAGCGCAGCGGCCGGGCGTCGATACCGAGCGGCAGGTGACCGTCCTCTGTCTCGATGCCTGCGCCCATGCGGGAGAGCGGCTCGGTGACGCGCTTCATCGGCCGGGCGCTGAGCGATGCGTCGCCCGTCAGCTCGAACTGTTGCCCGTTCTGACCGGCGAGGATTCCCGTGAGCAGGCGGACGAGGGTGCCGGCGTTGGCGCAGTCGATCGCCCGGCCAGGTGACGTAAGGCCACGGAGGCCCTTGCCGAAGATGCGCAGCGTGTCGTGGTCGTGCTCGTAGACGGTGATGCCGAGTGCGCGAACGGCCTCGATCGTCGCCTCGGTGTCAGCGGATCGACCAAAGCCGGTGATCCGCGTTTCTCCCTCGCAGAGCGCGCCGAAAAGCACGGCTCGGTGCGAGATCGACTTGTCGCCCGGCACGGCGATGTGCCCAACGAGCCGGGTGAGCGGCTCGACCCTCATGCGTCGAGCACCGGCGCCCGGACGACGCCGTAGCCCTGCTCCTCGAGCAGGGTCGAGGCACGCTCGGCCTCGTCTTCCCCCGCGACGATGACGGTGAGGGTGCCGCCGCGATCTGTCGAGAGGTGCTCCATCTCGAAGTCCTCGACATTGATGCGCTCGGCGCCGAGCGCCTGGAAGATGCCGGCGAGCACGCCAGGGCGGTCGGGGAGATGCACGCGGAGGCGCTGGAGCTCACCGGGGTCGCCGTAGGCCGTCGCTAGCATGCGCCGACGGTTCGTGGCCGCCTCCGCGATCCAGCGGGCTAGCTGCCCACCGTCTTCGGCCATGAGGGCAGCCTCGAGCTGCTCGATTCGGCGTCGGTGCTCGGTAAGGGCCGCCACGACGGCCTCGCGGTTGTCGAGGAAGATATCGACCCAGATGCGGGGGTTCGCGCCTGCGATGCGCGTCATGTCGCGCAGCGAGCCGCCAGCCGCCTGCAGCGGGTCATGACCGTCGACCCGCGCGGCGCCGGCCTGGTTGAGGAGGACATTCGCGAGGGCGTGCGGCAGATGACTCGTGACGGCGACGAGCCGGTCGTGAGCGCCTGCATCGATCGCCACGGGCCGCGCTCCGAGCGAGGTCACGAATCCGTGAACCGTGCGAAGGAGCTCGGGTCCCGTGCCGGCCGTCGGCGTCAGGAACCACGTCGCGCCGGCGAAGAGCTCGGCGTTCGCCCTGTCCGGGCCACGCGTCTCCGCGCCGCAGATCGGGTGACCGCCGACGAATCGTGCGTCGCCCTGAGCCGCCGCACAGACCGCGGTCTTCGTCGAGCCGACATCGGTGACGACGCAATCCGCGGGAGCGAGATCCAGCACTTCGCGCACGACGTGCGGGAGCTCGGAGACGGGTGCCGCGACGAGCACGAGGTCAGCACCCGCGACCGCCTCCGCGAGCGTCGCTCGGGGATCGACGGCCTCTCGTTCGTGCGCGACGCGGAGAACCTCGGGATCGGGATCCCAGCCGCGCACGATCGCACCGGTCTTCCGGGCAGCGAGCGCAGCGGACGCGCCGATCAGGCCCGTCCCGACGACGGTGATATCTCGAAGACCGCTCACCACTACCCGCGCATCAGCTCGGCGACCCGGAACGCCAGATCGAGCGACTGGCGGGCGTTCAAGCGCGGGTCGCAAAGCGTTTCGTATCGCGTATCGAGCTGCTCCTCGAGGATCGCTTCCGAGCCGCCGAGGCATTCCGTGACGTCCTCGCCGGTGATCTCGAGGTGAACGCCGCCGGGCCACGTACCGACCTCACGATGGGCGGCGAAGAACCCTTCGATCTCACTGAGCACGTCGTCGAGCCGCCGAGTCTTGTGCCCCGAGCCCGTAACGAACCCATTCGCGTGCATCGGATCGCACACCCAGACCACGGGGATCCCGGCCTCCGTCACCGCACGCAGCAGCGGTGGCAGCAGCTCCTGGACGCGGTTCGCTCCGAGGCGCGTGATCAGGCTCAGACGCCCGGGCACGCGGTCG
>JANOFZ010000013.1:0-2441 GCA_031413935.1 Thermoleophilia bacterium
CCGACTTCGGCGTCGTCGGCGACCTGAACGCGGTCGCCCCGAAGCTCGCCGAGCTCGTGCGGGCGCGCAAAGGCTAGAGAGGCGAGCGTGGCCAAGGGCACCTCGGCAACCGCGATTCGGGCCGCGGAGTACCCGCCACCCTTCTCGAGCGCCGAGATCATAGGCGCACCGACCGACGCGCCGGACGAGCGCATCGAGGTCGGCGTCCTCATCGTGGGCGGGGGCCCTGCGGGCCTCGCATGCGCGATCCGTCTCGGTCAGCTGCTCGAGGACGACCCAGCGACGGCCGAGAAGCTCGGAGATGTCCCGGTCGCTCTCGTCGACAAGGGCAAGCAGCCCGGCTCGCACCTTCTCTCCGGAGCGGTGATGAACCCACGGGCCGTTCGTCGCCTCTTCAGCGGCCGCCCCGAGCAGCTCGAGGGTGTACCGACCTACGGTGAGGTCCCCGGCGAGGGCGTCTATCTGCTCACGCGCAAGCGGGCAGTTCGGATCCCGCCACCACCGACGCTACGAAATCACGGCAACTGGATCGTCTCGATCTCGCAGATGTGCCGGTACCTCGCGGAGCAGGCCGAGGCAGGCGGCACGTTCGTACTGCCGGAGACCTCGGCCGACAGGCTCCTCGTCGAGCACGGCCGCGTCACCGGCATCCGCAGCGGCGACAAGGGGCGGGGAAAGGAAGGTGAGCCGCTCGGCAACTTCGAGCCGGGCGCCGACATCGTTGCGCACGTGACGGTGCTCGCGGAGGGAACGGCCGGTCATCTCACCGGCGCTGCGCTCGACCACTTCGGCCTCAACGGCCGGGAGCCACAGATCTGGGAGCTGGGCGTCAAGGAGGTCTGGCGCGTCGCGAGACCGCTCGACAAGATCGTCCACACGCTCGGCTGGCCGCTGCGCAAGCCAGCGAAGTACCGCGAGTTCGGCGGGTCGTGGGTCTATCCCATGGGGGAGGACATGGTCTCGCTCGGGTTTGTGATCGGGCTCGACTACCGCGACGTGGAGCTGTCGGCGCACGACCTCCTCCAGGAGTTCAAGACGCACCCGTTCGTTCGCGAGATCCTCGAGGGTGGCGAGCGCGTCGCATGGGGGGCGAAGACGATCACGAGCGGCGGCTGGCATGCGATGCCGCGCCGGCTCGGCGCACCGGGGTTGCTGCTCGCCGGAGAGAGCGCCGGGCTCGTCGATCTCGCACGCCTGAAGGGCGTGCACTATGCGATCGAATCCGGTCGCCTCGCCGCGGAGGCTGCCTACCGCTCGCTGCAGCGGGGCGAGAATCCCGGGCGGATCGGCGCATTCGACGCGTACGACAGCGAGATCCGCACCGGCTACCTCGGTACGAGCCTGCGCGAGGTGCGCAACATGCGGCAGGCGTTCGAGAAGGGCTTCTTCATTGGTGGAGGCCTTGCCAGCACGATGACGGTGACGAAGGGAAAGCTGCCGCCGAAGGAGTTCCACAACGAGCCGAATGCGACTGCGCCGCTTCTTCGCACCGATCGCGCCTCACGCTATCCTGCTCCTGATGGCTCGCTCACGTTCGACAAGCTCTCCTCGGTGTTTGCGTCGGGAAACCGGACCCGCGACGACCAGCCCAGCCATGTTCGGATCGAGAAACGCGTTCCGCTCGACGTCGCCGAGATGTGGGCCTGGATGTGCCCGGCCCAGGTCTACGAGGTGGGGGAGGACAACGGTGACGGCACCGTCGAGGTGAAGTTGACGCCGTCGAACTGCGTGCAGTGCGGCGCGATCACGGCGCGCGGTGGTCGTCTGACCCCGCCCGAGGGCGGCTCCGGACCCGAGTACACCCTGACCTGATGTCAGCCGCCGGTGCATCGGCCGTGACCGTGGGTGATCGCAGCGCGGATGTCGCTGTCGTCGGCGCCGGCATCATCGGCCTCGCAGTCGCGCGCTCACTTGCGCTCCGGCGACCCGGTCTGAAGATCGTCGTTCTCGACAAGGAATCCTCGATCTCGCAGCATCAGACCGGCCGCAATAGCGGCGTGATCCACTCGGGCGTCTACTACACCCCGGGCTCGCTGAAGGCTCGCCTCTGCGGTGAAGGAGCCGCGGCGCTCAAGCAGTACTGCAGCGAACGATCGATTCCGACCAACATCTGCGGCAAGGTGATTGTCGCGACCGAGGCGGCCGAGCTTCCGCGTCTCGAGGAGTTGCATCGGCGGGCAGTCCAGAACGGCGCTGTCGGGCTGGATCTGATCGGCCCGGGTCGCTTGCGCGAGTTCGAACCGCACGCGGCCGGCGTGCGCGCTCTCCACGTGCCCGGCACGGGAATCGTCGACTACGGCCGTGTCGCCCTCGCCTTTGCCGACGATGTCGTTAAGGGAGGTGGTGAGATCCTGCTCGGGTACGAAGTGACAGGTATCGCGGAGCGCAGCGGCGAGGGTGTGCGGCTGACGTGCGATGCAGGCGAGGTGGCTGCGCGCAAC
>JANOFZ010000014.1:0-4257 GCA_031413935.1 Thermoleophilia bacterium
GCCGTCGTCGAGCCGGAGTAGCTCCCTGAGCCGAACACCTCGAGGGCCGCAGCAACGATCGCCGCCCGCCGCTCGACGGCCGGAAGCCGAGCCTGCTTGACCTCGGTCATGCTGCTTCGACCGCGGGGGTCTCGGGTGCCGGGCGAGGCCGCGCGTGGCTGCGAACGGTGAGGAGCGCGGTCAGAGACCCGGCAAAGGCGATCAGCGCCGCGATGTAGAGGGAGTTGTGGAGGCCGTCCATGAACGCCTCCTGCTCCGTCGCGCCGCTCGCGAGAGCAGCGTTCGAGCCGCTGGCGAGGATCGCTCCCATCGTCGCGATCCCGAGTGCGCCGCCGACCTGACGGAAGGTGTTGAGCATGCCGGAGCCGACCCCGGCCTTGTCCACGGGAACCGAGCTCAGGGCCGCCGCAGTCATCGGCGTCATCGTGATCGCCATCCCGAAGCCGCCGAGGATCATTCCGGGCAGGAGGGCCAGATACGACGAGTCGGGTTGGAGTTGCGCGAAGACAAGGAGGCAGAGAGCGACGAGGATCATTCCTCCGGTCATCAGCCAGCGAGAGCCGAGCCGGTCTGATCTCTTGCCGGCAAACGGCGCCACGACGATGATCAGGATCGTCATGGGGAGAAACGCGGCGCCAGCGCGAACGGCGCTGTAGCCGAGCACGTTCTGCATGTAGAGCGAGATGAAGAAGAAGACGCCGAACATGGCGAGGGAGACGAGCAGAGCGACCGTATTCGCCCCGGCGAATGTCGGGTTGCGGAAGAGCGCCATGTCGAACATCGGGAGGCGCTGATGGAGCTCGAGCAGGACGAACGCCGTCCCGAAGACGAGCGAGGCGGCGAAGAGGCCGAGAATGAGCGGGGACGTCCAGCCCTTGCTGTTCGCCTCGATCAGCGCGTAGACGAGGGCGAAGAGCGCGATCCCGGACGTCAGCAGCCCCGGCAGATCGAGCCGCTGCTCGTGCGAGGCGTCCTTCGACTCGGGGATGATCAGCCGCGCCGCGACGAGACCGATGATTCCGACGGGAACGTTGACGAAGAAGATCCAGTTCCAGCCGATGTGCTCGGTGATCAGGCCACCGACGAGTGGGCCGATGGCGAGGGCCATCGCAGAGACACCGGCCCAGATGCCGAGCGCAGCGCCACGCTCTCTCGGTGGGAACGTCGCAGTGATGATCGAGAGCGTGGCCGGCATCATGAAGGCTGCACCGACACCCTGGAGGACTCGCGCGGCAATCAGAAGCTCGGCGTTCCCCGCGAGGCCACAGAGGAGCGACGCAAGCGTGAAGACCGCAAGGCCGATCAGGAAGACGCGGCGTCGGCCGATCATGTCGGCGACCTTTCCGCCCGTGAGCATCAGGACGGCGAAGCTGAGCGCGTAGCCCGTCACGACCCACTCGAGCTCGGCGACGTCGATGCCGAGATCCTGCTGGATCGTGGGCAGCGCGACGTTCACGACGGTGTTGTCGAGCATGATCATGAACAGGGCGAACGAGACGGACGCGAGTGTCCACCACTTCCTGTTCTCCTCCGCGAGCAATCGCGCCCTCATCCGTCTCCCAGCACCCGTGTCTTGTTAGTGGGCACTAGGTTAGCAGAGGCCGATTCAAGACGAGGCGGATCGGCGGTCGGGACAGGTCTCGCCCCTACGTGTTCTACGCGCCGACGTAAGGCGGAGACTTCGCCATCAGCTCGAACGGTTCGAGCGCAGCCGGGTTCGTGAGCGAGTCGAGGCTCGCGACCATCGCGGCAGGAGCACCGAGAAGGATGCGCTTGACGGGCAGCTCGAGCACCTTCCCGGAGAGCGTGCGCGGCACCGCGGCGATCTGCTCGATCGCGTCGGGTACGTGCCTCGGCGAGCAGTCCTCGCGGATGCGCGTCCGGATGCGCTTGACGAGATCGTCATCGAGCTCGACGCCGGGGCGGAGGACGACGAAGAGCGGCATGAAGCCGCTCGTACCGGGGAGTGGCAGGTCGATCACGAGCGCGTCGACGACCTCGTCGAGGCCGAGCACGACCCGGTAGATCTCGCTCGTGCCCATGCGGACGCCGCCGCGGTTGATCGTCGCATCGGAGCGGCCCGAGATGATCGCGGTGCCCCGGTCGGTGATCTCGATCCAGTCGCCGTGGCGCCAGATACCCGGGAACATCTCGAAGTAGCTCTCGCGATAACGACTCCCGTCCGGGTCGCCCCAGAAGAAGATCGGCATCGACGGCATCGGCTCGGTGATCACGAGCTCGCCCACGGCACCCACGAGCGGCTGCCCCTCGGGGCTCCAAGACTCCACTCTCGCGCCGAGCGCTCTGGCCTGCAGCTCTCCCTGATGTACAGGGAGGGTCGGGACGCCACCGACAAACGCCGTACAAACGTCGGTTCCGCCCGAGGTGGAGAAGAGCCAGATGTCATCGCCAAGCGCGTCGTAGACCCAGGCGAACCCCTCGGGAGAGAGTGGTGAGCCCGTCGATCCCACCGAGCGAAGCGCCGAGAGATCCCTC
Source organism: Thermoleophilia bacterium (assembly GCA_031413935.1). Classification (GTDB taxonomy): domain Bacteria; phylum Actinomycetota; class Thermoleophilia; order Gaiellales; family Gaiellaceae; genus Gaiella. The sequence goes on from JANOFZ010000014.1 coordinate 2,497, forward strand.
GTGTCGGCCGGTCGCAGGCCGGCCTTCTGGCAACTACCGATGAACGCGGCCCCCGTCCCGAAGCAGGTGACACGCGCGGCTTCCGCCAGATCCCACAGCACGCCGAGATCCCGCTCGCCGGGATCGCCGTCATAGAGAACGATCGAGGCATCCGTCATGAGCCCGCCGACGAGGAAGTTCCACATCATCCAGCCCGTCGTCGTGAACCAGAAGAGTCGATCGTCGGCCTGGAGATCGACGTGGATGAACATCTTCTTCAACGACTCGAGGATGATCCCGCCGTGGCCGTGGACGATCGCCTTCGGGAGGCCTGTCGTGCCTGAGCTGTAGAGCACCCAGAGCGGATGGTCGGACGGCACCTGCTCGAAGGTCAACGGCGTCCCAGCTCCGCGCGCCCGCATCTCCTCCCACGACAAGGCCCCCCGAACGCCCGCCGGGGGGTGAGCCGGATCGAGGTATCCGAGCATGACCGTGTGCTCGACCGTCGGCAGCGCTGCAAGCAGCTCCTTCACAACACTGGTGCGGTCGAAGTCCTTGCCGCCGTAGCGGTAACCGTCCACCGCGAGGAGCACGCTGGGCTCGATCTGGGCGAAGCGATCGACCACGCTTCGGGATCCGAAGTCGGGCGAGCAGCTCGACCAGATCGCACCGATCGAGGCACAGGCGAGGAAAGCCGCGACCGCCTCGGGGACGTTCGGGAGATACGCTGCAACGCGGTCGCCTGCACCGACGCCCAGAGCGCGCAGGCCCCCCGCGATCAGCCCCACCTCGTCCTCGAGCTCGCCGCGGGTCATCGTCGCCAGAGGACGCAGCTCGGCTGCGTGCCAGATCGCGATGTCGTCCCTGTTGCGGGGCCGGAGTGCGTGCTCGGCGTAGTTGAGGCGCGCCCCGGGAAACCACTCGGCACCCGGCATCGCCCGCGATCCGAGCACGCGGTCATACGGTTTCGACGAGATGACGCCGAATCGCTCCCAGATCGATGTCCAGAAGCCGTCGATGTCGGTCGTCGACCACTCCCAGAGGCTTGCGTAGTCGGGGAGATCGAGCCCCCGCGTCTGCTCGAGCCAGCGTGTGTAGCCGGTAATCGTGGCGCGCTCGGTGCGCTCCGCGTCCGGGCTCCAGAGGATCGGCGGCTCGATCATCCAGGGAGTCTGCCTTGTCTCGCCGCGACGCGGGCGACGGTGCCTACGATAGAGCCGTGCCGGTCTACATCTGCCCGAACTGCAAGGACCGATCCGTCGACATCGACGGATTCGAGGGACTCACCGGGTCCGATGCTCTCCAGTGCAAACGGTGTGGCTTCGGGTTCATCTTCCAGCTGCTCGAGGACTACTACCCTGCTCCGGGGACGGGCTTCATCGTCTGCGACCGGGACGCCCGGGTGCTCGCCGCGGGCCGCGGCGTCTTCGAGCTGACGGGCTTTCAGGAGGACGACCTGATGGGGCGCGACGTCGGCGAGGTACTCACGTTCTCCGATTCGACACCGATCGGTGTCGTGCGCGAGTGGGGTGTACGGCAGCTGGGCCTCGAGCTCGAGCTCACGACGAGCGCAGCGATCCGCAAGCCTGTCACCGTCGACCTGTTCCCCGCCTATGACGAGGACGGCGGACTGCTGGTCGCCCTGACACCGCGGACGGCGAACCTCTAGAGCCAGGATGAGCATCACCTGGCGCCGGGGCTTCAGCCCGGCAGCAGAACGTCGACCACGAACACTCTCACACGCCGCTCCGGCCTCAGGCTAAAGCCTGGTGCCCCTTGCTG
>JANOFZ010000015.1:0-6507 GCA_031413935.1 Thermoleophilia bacterium
GCAGCTGCACCGTGCAGCGCGCGATCCGGGGCTTCGAACCGGTCGACCCTGGTACCTACCCGGTGTTCATCTATCTGACCGGCACGGGCATGAACTATTGGGGCGAAGAAGCAAAGAAACTCACCAACGAAATGGCTGGGCGCGGTTTCGTCGCAGCCACGGTGCAGTACGACAACGGGAGCTACCCCTCCAGCTGTTCCACCGCCGAACAGAAAGCGGCGTGTCTGTTCAACCCCACGACGACGCGCGCCGTTCCCTCGAGGCAAGCGAAGAGGTCGTCCTGGCCGCGCTCGTGGTAGTGGAGACCGCGGATGACACCCTTTCGGGAGACCGAGACGTTCGTCTGGACGGTGGGCTTCGGGAGGAGGCTCTCACGTCGCAGCTCGCAGAACCAGCCACGGTCGTCATCGAATCGCTGCAACGGGATCCGCACGATCCCCTCGACGCTCATTTGTTGACACCCGTTTCGTCAATCATGCTGCCGATCTCGGCGAGGTGCTGCCAGTGCTTTCCTGCGTCCTCCCACCAGCCCCTGACCGGCACGACGGACAACGCTCCCCGCTCCGCGTAGGCACGGTTGACATCGGTGATCTCGAGCTCGCCCCGGCTCGAGCGCTCGAGACTCGCAATCACGGAGAAGACATCGGGCGGATAGCAATAGAGACCGACAACGGCGTCGTTCGTCGGCGGCGACGGGTATCGCATGTCGACGACTCCGGCCTTCTCAGCGAGGTCGACGACGTTCCTCTCGTCGTCGTACACGACGACGCCGAAGTTCTCGGGGTCGGGTACGTCCTTGACGAACACCTGGGCGCCGACCCCACTCGTGCCCCACGTGGCGAGCTCCGCGGCATGGGAGTACTCGAAGATGTTGTCGCCGAGCACCACGACGATGGACTCACCGCCGGCGAAGTCCTCGGCCATCCCGACAACCTCTGCGATTCCGCCCGGCCGGGTCTGCACCTTGTAGGTGAGGTCGAGCTCGAGGAGCGGCGCCTCGCCTCCACGGACGGTGAGATGTCCATCTCCGAGCAGGTCGATCATCTGGCCCGCGTGGCCCTTCCCGGTGACCACCAGGACCTCGCGAATTCCGGCGAGCTGGAGGAGCTGGAGCGGGTAGTAGACCATCGGCCACCGTCCCACGGGAAGCAGGTGCTTGTTCGTGACGCGGGTCAGCTCACCGAGCCGGGTCGCCTCTCCTCCTGCGCAGACCAGTCCCTTCATGCCGCGATGCTAACCGGATCAGGCCGCGTGCGAGGCGTTCGGCGCCGTTTTTGCGATCGGACTGTGCTCCAGAATCCAGAACGAGAGCTCGACCGCTGGTCCGATCCCGAATGCAAACGCGAGGGTGCCGATGCCGACCGTCCCGCCCAGGGCGAATCCGACGACGGTCACTGCTATCTCGATCGTGGCCCGCGTCACACCGATTCGAACTCCGGATCGCCGCGCGGTGACGAGCATCAGGGAGTCCCGGGGGCCGGCACCCATGCCCGCCCCAATGTAGAAACCGGTGCCGATACCGATGATCAGGATCCCCGCACCCATGAGCACGATCCGAACGGCGAGCGAGGCGTCGGAGAGCGCGTCTATTGCATCGATCGCGATCAACCAGTCGACGAACAATCCGATCAGCACCGCGTTCGCGACGGTACCCGGGCCGATGCGCGCCCCGAGAGCCCACGCGATGACGAGGACGACGACCGCGATGACGATATTCGCCGTGCCGAAGGAAAGCGGGGTCTTGTCCGAGATCCCCTGCGCGAGAACGTCCCAGGGCGAGAGCCCCAGTCCCGACTCGAGCAGAAAGACGATACCGAGCGCGAAGAGAAAGAGACCGAAGACGAGCGAGACGGAGCGGGTCAGAACCGAGCCACGGATCAGGGGTGGGACGTGCACTGCCTCAGCGTACGGGTCAGAGCGTCAGAGTCGGGTGCGACGCATCATCGACCGCGGGTCGCGCGCATCGCCGCCTTCCGCCGGCGTACTCCCGGCACGGCCCGCACAGCGGCAACCCAGATCGTGAGTAATGCCGCCATCACCGTCGCGGCGGCGAGAATGTTCTGTTTAACGCGTCTCAGGGTACAACCCATCGTAGACGACCCGGCATCGTCATACTTCACTCCCCACGTTGTACGAGGAAAGGACGGCCGAGATGGCAAAGAACAAAAGCAAGGTCGCGCCGACGGTCGAGACGCTCAAGCCGTATCTCGATCGCGCGCTCAACGACAAGGAATTCCGCGATGACCTCAAGGAGGCCCTCTCCGCGGCGAAGAAGCTCTATGGCCCCCTCGTCAAGGACGCGAAGGGCGATGGTGCTGCGAAGTCGGCGTCACGCCTCGCGACCGACGAGAAGGTTCAGGAGAATCTCCGCAAGGCGCTCGAGGAGTTCGGAAAGGCCGCGGGAACCCTGAAGGGCAAGAAGAAGAAGAGTCACAAGGGCCGGAACGCGATGCTGCTCGCCGGGCTGATCGCCGGCGCGCTCTACAACCCATGGTCGGGTCCCCAGACTCGGGATTGGCTGATGGACAAGGTTGCCGGTGACGACGATCTCCAGCCGCTCGAAGAGTTCGACTTCGACGCTGCGAGTGCCGAGGACGAATTCTCGGAAATGGCGAGCGCTGTCGCCGAGACCGCGTCGGATCCTGTCGACGCCACCGAGGAGTAGCCGCTACGCGCTAGCGATCCCCTCCGCCGGCCGGGCTCTTCGGAGCCTGGCCGGTGAGGGTCGCTTGCAAGCCGCCCGGCGTGAGGCCACTCGAGCTCGAGATGTCCGACGCCTCGAGCAGCACGGCACCGGCCGGTGGCGCGATCGCGCCACGTGATCCGGCGGGGCCGTCGAGTGGCAGGTAGGCGCGGCCGGCATCGAATGAGACGTCCTCCGCCCGCCGCCACGCGTTGAGGAACGGGTAGGGCGCCACGGCGCCGTCATACCCGAGCGAAAGCAGCGAGACGGGATGGATCTCGAAGTGGAGATGGGAGGGGGTGAACTCGGCGTCGCCCGTGTTCCCCATGAATCCAAGGACATCTCCCGCCTTGACCTGCTTGCCGTTGACAGCAAGCGGTGAATAGGCAGAGAGGTGGGCATAGTAGAACTCGTTGCCGATCCGGTCGCGGACCCACAGGCGCCAGCCGCCGATGTCGTTCCACCCGACCGAGAAGACGGTGCCGTCAGCCACGGCAAGCAGAGGTGTCCCGAGGGGAGAGAAGATGTCCTCACCGTGGTGCCACCCTCCGGATATGCCTGGACGCGAAGCCCCGAAGGTGTCGCCGTACGATGCCGGGCCGTAGATCGGGAAGACATAGCCGCCGCTCGACAGCTGGGCGGAGACTTCGGGTGCAGGTCGCACGAGCTCGGGCGGCGCTCCGGCAATGGACTTTCCGGGCTCCCGCGGCGCGTTTGCCGGAATCACCGGCCTCGATGTCGGCGGGGGTGTCGTTGGCTTCGTCGGTTCCTTCGACGGGGCGACCGTCGCCGCCGCCACGGTGGAGCTCGAGATCGCTCCGATCTCGATCGAGCTTCCCGCCGGCAGACCGCCGTGAGCCACACTCACCTTGACGCGGAGCGCCGTAAGCGACACACGCGCCGACCGTGGCGCCTCTCGAGTCGTTTCCGAGGCCGACGCCAGGATCTCGAGCGTGCCCCAGTCTGCGAGTGGGATGACGGAGTTCGGTGCTGGTGTGACGAGCTGGCCGAGGACGACGAGACCGGTGAGTGACGACGCCGGTACGTCGACCGACGCGTTCGCCGGGCCGGCTGCAACACTCGCTCGAAGGTCGATCGCGTCGACCGAAATCTCGCCACCGAGCAGAGAGACACTGACAGCGTTCACGCTGCTCTGGGCGATTGATGACACACCGGGCTGCGCCAGGACGCGGGCGCCTGCGGAGCTGAGCTGAACGATCGTTCCGTCGGCCGGGTACGAATAGTTCGCGACGACCTGATCGCCCGGTGGCGGCGCGGTCAAGGCAAGGGAGATCTCGTCGGCGAGACCGGGTTGGGCCACCCGCGTGACGAGAGCGGTGGCCGACGCCTCGGGCTCGCCCGGCGCAGCAGTCGCCATCGATACGACAACGGCGACGACCCCGATGGCTACGAGAACCGGGAAGGCGAGAAGAGATCGGCGATTCACTCCGGCCTAGGGTAGCTCTCCTTCGAGTTCCTGGCACGCCACGCAAGCTGGATCGCGACCGCGAGAAGCAACACACCGAAGAGGCGCCGGAGAACGTGCTCGGGCACCGAGGTGGCGATCCGCACGCCAACCCCGATGCCGACGATAGACGCAACACCAATGACGAGCGCCGGTCTCACGCGCAGGTTGCCGTACCGCGACTGCCTGAGCGCGCCCACAGCGGCCGTCGGGATGATTGCAAGCAGCGACGTCGCCGCCGCCTCGACCTGACCCAGGCCGAGCGCCACGAGCAGTGGGACGAAGAGAATTCCGCCACCGACGCCGAGGAGCCCGGACATCACTCCCGCCACGAGGCCGAGGCACACCGCAAGGATGATCGTCGTCGTACTCATCCTGCGAGCAGCCAGACTCCGACGGCGGCGAGAAAGACTGCGAAGACGAGTGTCAGCGCGCGATTCGAGATTCGCTGCTGGGCCGTCGAGCCGATCAACGCCCCCGCCATTGCAGGGACACCGACGAGTGCCGCATAGCCCGGGTCGACCTTGTCGTGAAGCGCGTAGAGGGCAACGCCGGCGGTTGAAGTGACGACGATCGCTCCGAGCGAGGTGGCCGTGGCCTCTCGCGCCCCGAACGCGGCGACGCCCAGGAGGAGCGGCACGATCACGATGCCGCCGCCGACGCCAAAGAGCGCGCTGAAGAGTCCTGCGACGAGGCCTATGGCGACGAGTCGCACTAGTGCGCCGTCCGGTGCACTAGACGGCCTCGCGACGAAGGACGTCCCACGCGAGCGCCACATCCGCTTCCGCCGTGCGCACGTTCCCGATCGCGAGTCGAAGCACGAATCGGCCGTCGAGCTTCGTGTGCGAGAGGAAGATCTCGCCGCTCGCGTTGACGCGCCTCATGATCTCCTCGTTCTCCTCATCGCTTCCGACCTTCCGAAAGCACACGAGCGAGAAGTGCCGAGGCGCACAAATCTCCCACCCGGGTTCCGCATCGACCCACTCCGCGAAGAGCGCCGCCAGTCGGACGTGCTCGCGGATGATCGACTGCAGGCCCTCCCGCCCGAAGCACCGCAACGTCGCCCAGAGCTTCAGGGCTCGAAACCGTCGGCCGAGTGGCGATGCGTACTCGCTGAGGCTGACGACGTCCTCGTCGACCCGTAGATACTCGGGCACCAGGCTGAAGGCGCGACGCAGATCGTCCGGCCGGCGGCAGAAGAAGACCGAGCAGTCCATCGGGGTGAAGAGCCACTTGTGGGGGTTGACACCGATCGAGTCGGCCCGCTCCCAGCCCGAGAAATGGTGGCGGAGCTCCGGGCACACCGCGGCTGCTCCGGCATAAGCGGCATCGACGTGGAGCCACACGCCCTCGGCCGCAGCTCTGTCGGCGATCACGGCGACGGGGTCGACCGCAGCCGACGACGTCGTACCGACGGTCGCGACGACGGCGCAGGCATCGCTGAGATCGAGCTCATCGGCACGCATCGCGAAGGCATCGTCGGTTGGGGTCTTCCGGATCTCGAGCTCGAGCAGTCGCGCCGCCTTCACGGTCGACGAGTGTGTCTGCTCGGAGCAGACGACGACTCGCCGGTCGGGATGCGCGGCACGCGCGGCTGCGAGCGCCGTGATCAGTCCAGAGGACGCCGTGTCCTCGATGTGACCGTGCAGCGGCCTCGGAAGGCCGAGTAGCTGCCGGAGCCAGTCGAGCGTCACCTCCTCGAGCTCCTGGAGCGCCGGTGATGCCCGCCAGAGGATGCCTACCTGGTTGAGCCCAGCGATCAGGAGCTCGGCCAGGATGCCCGGCTCGGCCGCGGTCGTTGCGAAGTAGGCGAAGAAGCGCGGGCTCTGCCAGTGGGTGATGCCCGGCATGAGCACCGTGTCGAGATCGTGGAGGACGGCCGAGAAGGGCTCAGCTCGATCGGGAGGAGCTGCCGGGAGCGCCGCCCGGATCGCACCCGGCTCGACCTGCGAGAGCACCGGATGCTCGTTGATCGTCTCCAGGTAGTTGGCGACCCAGTCGAGCGCTGCAGCGCCGTCCTCGCGGAAGGTGCTCACGGCCGACCCTCAGCAATCTCAGCCCAGGGCCGCGTGTTGAGCACCTGCTCCTTCGTCAACCATGCTCGTCGGGCCTGCCCGATGCCGAGCTCGGCGTAGGAGAGCGACTCGACCGAATGTGCGTCGGTGTTGACAGGGATCAAGACCCCTGCCTCACCGGCGAGGCGCGCGTGAACATCGCGCATATCGAGCCGATCCGGTTGTCCGTTGATCTCGAGCGCCGTTCCGGTCTCGGCCGCGCGACCGATGACCCGCTCGAGATCGAGATCCGCCCCCGGCCGACGCGAGATCCGGCGGCCGGTCAGGTGCCCGATGCAGTCGAC
>JANOFZ010000016.1:0-3225 GCA_031413935.1 Thermoleophilia bacterium
GACGGAGAGCTGCGGGCCGAGGCGAAACACCTCGCCGCCCTGCAGCTGCACGTCGATCGGGCGGGATCGGCCCATCGCGTTCTCGAGCCATGCAGCCGTATCGGGGTCGTAGCCGATCCCGAACGCGTCGTACCAGCCATAACGCTCGCGCATGATCAGATCGGCATCCTCGATCCAGGGCGTGTCGACCCCGGACGCAAGAAAGAGCGCCTCGGGCATCGCTTCGTGAATCGCCTCATTCCCTCCGAAATGATCCACATCGGCATGGCTCACGAGGACGAAGTCGACCACGGCTCCATCGAGAGCGGGCAGGATCACGTCGGCCGGAGTCTCCTTGACGCCCGTGTCGACGAGCATGCTGCGCTCGTCCCGGAGGAGATACTGGGAAAACGGGCGCGGCCCGAGGATCGACTCGATTCGCGTGATCCCCGGTGCGACTTCGAAAGCCTTCCATGTCATCGGCTTGAAATGTCCCTTGCAATCGTTGCAATATGCTCGTACATCAGTACCTCCTGAGAACCGCCTGTCGCGGCCGACCAGAGTTTTTGCCACGCGGCAGAGCCGACTCCGACAGGCACAATCGACTATAGAACTCGGGGACAGCCGGTGCGGGGTGAGCGTTCAGATCAATCACGATGCATCCTCGCCCCCGGGTATGTACCCATCGTCGTCGAGAATCCCGCCGAGCGCCCGCGCCTGCTCGATCACATCCGGCGCCCAGGTGAGCCGCCCTGCATCCGTCCCACCGACGAGCACGAGCAGGCGTCCGCTGCTCTCACCGGCATTGCGGAACCCCCGCCACACGCCCGGAGGAACCGAGCAGACATCCAGCTGCTCGAGGATCACCTCTTGCTCGCCGTCATCGCCGTAGAAGAGCTGCCAACGCCCGGTCAGTGCCATGAACACCTCCACCGTCGTATGCGTGTGGAGCGCCGAGCCGTTTCCCGGCTCGGCCTCGATCACTGCGACGTGGAATCCGTCGGGCGGGATGGCCACCTGCGCCTCGCGGTTCTCGCCGACGCTCTGGCCGACGATGCTCCAGATCGTGCGCGCATAGCCCGGAATGACCGTATCGATGAAGAGCGTCGAGCTCGGCTCGAGATCCGCGAAACGGGCGACGCGGCCCGCGAGTGGGTCAGTCCGACCGGTCAAGGAACACCGTCTCGACCGAGTCGTCCGAGGCCGCGGCAACCCAGCTGCCGCCGATGAAGTTCTCCAGGGTGCGGACTGCGACTGCCATGGGCTCCTTCCTCGACCTCTAGACGTTCGACGTGTGGGCATGACCGACGTTGCCGTTCAGGATCATGCCGCCGTCGACGACGAGCTCGTGGCCCGTCACGTATCGCGACGCGTCGGAGGCGAGGAACAGGAGCGCATCGGCGATCTCCTCAGGCGACGCGATCCGACCCAGCGGAATGCGCTCGTTGTACGTACGCCGGACGTCGGGCGTATACGCGACCTGATTGAGGGGCGTATCTGTCGCACCCGGCGCGAGTGCATTGACCGTGATGCCGAAGGGGCCGAGCTCGACGGCGCGGACCGTCGTGAGGGCGACAATGCCGCCCTTGGCGGCCACGTACGCCGAGAGATCCGCAATCGGCTGGATGTCGACGATCGATGTGACGTTGACGATTCGACCGCCGCCCTGGGGAATCATCTGGCGAGCGGCAGCCTGGCAGCCGTAGTAATAGCCGTGAAAATTGGCCGCCATCAGGCCGTGCCAGTCCTCGTTTGTCGTCTCGAGGAACGGCTTCACGATGAGCGCTGCGGCGTTGTTGACCCAGACGTCGATCCCGCCCCAGGCCTCCACGGCCGCCGCGGCGAGTGCGTCGACGTGCGCCGGATCGCCCGTGTTGCCCTGGAGAACGATGACCTCGCGGCCGGCGGAGCGGACGGCCTCCGCCGTCCGCTCCGCCTCTGCAGTTGCGCTTCGATAGCTGAAGGCGATATGCGCGCCGGCCCGGGCTGCAGCAATTGCCGCAGCCTGCCCGATCCCCTGCGACGCGCCGGTGATCACGACCCGCTTGCCTTCGAGCTCCGCCACTAGTGCGCCTTCCGGGGAATACGGCACACTAGAGTGTCCGATACTCGATCGGTTGACGCTGCCGTGTCTCGTGAGATCGAACGATCGCATCGCAGATCTCGGCACACCGATAGCCGTCCTCGAACGTCGCACCGTGTGGCCCGATCGGAGTGTCCTCCTTGATGCACGTGAGGAGATGCAGCAGCTCGTGCACGAAGCTGTCCTCCCAGCCGATCATGTGGCCGTGCGGCCAGTGGTGCTCCCAGTACGGGTGGTACGCCTCCGAGACGAGCACGGTGCGGAAGCCCTGAGCGTGCTCTCCCGGCTTCGTGTTGCCGAGATTCACCTGCAGCTCGTTCATCCGCTCCTGGTCGAAGACGATCGTGCCCTTCGACCCGTTGATCTCCCACCGCATCTGGTTCTTGCGGCCCATCGCGAACCGGGTCGCCTCGTAGGTGCCGATGGCGCCGTTCTCGAACTCGACGGTCGCCTCGAATGCGTCATCCACATCGACCGTCCCACCCGGCCGCTCCTTGATGAACGTCTTCATGATCCCGCCGACTTCGGTCGGCTCACAGATCAGGTACCGGGACTGGTCGATCACGTGTGCTCCCAGATCACCGAGAGCACCCGAGCCCGCAACCGCCTTGTCGAGTCTCCACACCTTCGGGAACTCCGGATCCATGACCCACTCCTGGTGGTAGCGCCCTCGGAAGTGGTAGATCTCGCCGATCTCGCCGGCGTCGATCATCTGCTTGGCGAGCCGGATGGCGGGGAAGAAGCGGTAGTTGAACGCGCACTGGTGCTTGACTCCCGTCTCCGCCACCGCCTTCCAGATATCGAAGCTCTCCTCCGCTGTTCGCCCGAGTGGCTTCTCGCAGATGATGTCCTTGCCGGCTTTCGCGGCAGCAATCGTCGGCTCGAAGTGGGCGTCGTTCGGGCCACCGTTGTCGAAGACCTGAACGTCCGGGTCGTTGACCACATCCTCCCAGTTCGTCGTCCACTTCTCGTACCCGTAGCGCTTCGCCGCCTCCGCGACCGCCTCCGCGTTCCGTCCCGCGATCGAGACGAGACGCGGGTGGAACGGCGGTGGGTAGGTGATGTAGTCGATCTTCTTGAGCGCATTCGTATGCGCCTTGCCCATGAAGGCATACCCGAGCATGCCGATCCCGATCGAGGGGATATCTCCCTCGGACGCGGCA
>JANOFZ010000017.1:0-2512 GCA_031413935.1 Thermoleophilia bacterium
TTCCATGACGACAGCATGGCAGTCGAACCGTCACAGGACTGTGTCAGGACTGTGTCAGGCCTGTGTCAACTCTGTACCGACCCGCCGCGGACGCCGGTAGCCCGACCGCCGGCAGCGCCGCCTTCGACCTCGTCCGCTCAGTGGGCGAGGGAGCGCGGAACGACGAACGTCTCGATCAGGCCGCATCCCGGACGAAGCTCCTCCCAGCGGTCGATCTCGAGCCGAAGGCCGGCAAGTGCGCCGGTCGGGAAAGCCTCGGGGCCGGGCGGCGCGAGAGCCATCGCGAGCTCGTGCAGCATCGGGTTGTGGCCGATCAGCAGGATCCCCGCGACAGCATCGTCCATCGCCTCTACGAGTCCGAGGATGTCGTCCACGGACGCGTGATAGAGGTTTCGCTCGATCCGCTCCTCGGGATCGCCGAGACCCGGCCGGACGAGGTCGAGAGTCGCCTGCGCACGGACGGCCGTGGAGCAGAGCACGAGATCCGGCCGCACACCGTTCGCATCTGCCCAGCGGGCGATGCGCTTCGCGGCCTTCCGTCCGCGTGGTGCCAGCGGCCTGTCGTGATCGGCGAGACCCGGGTGATCCCAGCTCGACTTCGCGTGCCGGAGGATCCAGAGGCGCTTCACCAGCCGTGCCTCCAGCCACGAACGAGCTCGGTCTGCTCGGGCGTCTCGGGGGAGGGGCGGTCGCTGGCGATCCCGGCGCGAAGCTCCGCGATCCGGGCGATCGGATCGCCTGCATCGAGGCCGTGGCGCATCAGCCAGCAGCCGACCACCGTGCCGGTGCGACCGACCCCGCCCCAGCAGTGCACGTACGCAGTGCCTCCGTCGGCCCGCGCTTCGTCGATGTGGTCGAGAATTCGCATCACGTGGCCCGCTTTCGGCGTTCCCATGTCGGGGATCGGATGGGCGACGCGGCGAGCAGCACGAAGCCAGTGCCCGTAGTCGGGCAGTGGATCCGAGGGATGGGTGAGATCGACGAACAGCGTCACGCGGTCGCGCTCGAGTGCAGCGACCGCTTCCGGCGTACCCGGGTACCCGCCCGCGCAGAGACCCTCGCTGACGACGTACCTCGCAGAAACCGTCATTCCCTCGAGCCTTCCTCCCCTGCACGTCGGATCGCGGCCCACGAAGCAGCAGCGGAGAAGCCACGCCGCGCGAGGAACGCGAGGGCACGGCGACGATCGGCATCGTCGGCGACCGACCGGCGGCCGAGCGCCTCGCGGGCGAGCGCCGCCTCGTCTCGCTCTCCGTAGGCTTCGTCGAGTGCGCCAGTAGCAGAGTCCCCCCGCAGTCCGCGCTCGCGCAGCTTCTGCTCGGCTCGCCGCCTGCCGTACCCTCGATTTCGCATCCCCCGGGCGAGCTGACCCGCGAGTGCCGCGTCGTCGAGGTAGCCGTACCCGGCAACTCGCTCGATCGCCTCCTGCGCGATGCCTGCCGGGACGTCCCGCGCGGCGAGCTTCTTCTCGATCTCGGCCGTCGATTGCGCCTTCACGGACAGTGATCGAACAACGAACAGCCGTGCACGCACGCGGGCGAGGGCCGTCTCGACCTCGCAGCGGCGGGACTCGTCGATCTCGTCACCGCTCCGGACGTCGAGCTCGCGGAGTGCCTCCGGCTCGACGCGGAGCCACGCCTTCCCGTCGAGCCGCAGCGCGATCGACCGGCGCCGCGTCGTCGCCTTCGCACCGTCGTCGGCTGCGTCGTGCTCGATTGTGAGCTGTCCCATCCATTCGAGGCTACTGTGTACGGCGATGATCGTCCGCTCGTTCCTTCTCGTCGCCGTTGCGTTCCTGCTCTCTGGTTGCAGCGGGAAGGACGATGAGCAGCCTGCTTCGTCGACCGCGACGGACACGACGGCCGTTTCGCTCGAGGGTGCATCAACCGAGTCCGTGGTCGTTCCGGCCGCGATCACCGAGACCGCGCTCCTGACCGACGTCCGCTCCGCACGGCAGAAGGGATACGACCGTGTGGTCTTCGAGTTCTCGAACGGTGTGCCCGGGCACGAGGTGGGATACGTCGAACGGCCTGTTGTCGCCGACGGGTCTGGCAACGAGATCGCTGTCGAGGGTGAGTCCGTGCTCCGGATCCGCATGGAGCCCGCGCTCGACGCCGACCTGACCCAGGAGTCAGCGCCGCGAACGTATACGGGGCCGAGCAGGTTCTCGCCGGACACGGCGGTCGTCGTCGAGCTCGTGAGAACCGGAGGCTTCGAGGCTGTCCTGACGTGGGCCGCCGGCATCGACGGTGAACGTCCGTTCCGGGTCACGACACTCGCCGATCCGCCTCGGATCGTGATCGACGTCGACTCATCGTCCTGAGAGCACTTCCAGGAAGACCGACTGCCGCCGTCGGGAGGGGTCGTAGAGAATCTCTGCGCAATTTGCGGCCTTCCTGTTCGGAGCACTCTTGTCACAGCGGTTCCCTGCCCCTAGGTTCTTTCTTGCACCGAGCACGGGGCACCGGAGGTTGAAGGCCTCCCGGGCGACTGAAGCGCAAGCGACGGTTGG
>JANOFZ010000018.1:0-2685 GCA_031413935.1 Thermoleophilia bacterium
CACCCGAGACTTCGACCCCAACGCCCCCCTCGCCCTCTGCGGAGACTTCAACGTCGCGCCCGCCGACCTCGACGTGAAGAACGTCGAGAAGTGGGCGGACACCGTCCTCTGCCGACCCGACATCCGCGAGAAGCTCGCCACCATCCGCGCGTTCGGTCTGATCGACACGCTCCGCCATCTGCGGCCCGACGTCCCGAACCTCTACAGCTACTGGGCCCAGGCGTGCTCGAGCAGGTCGAGCCGCGAGAGAACCCTGTCCGGTCGGCGCATCATCACCTCGAGCAGTGCGAACTCCTTCGTCGAGAGCGTCACCTCGACCTCGCCGCGCCACACCCTCCGGGTCGATGGATCGAGGCGAAGAGACCCGACCTCGACGATTGCCGGACGCTCGCCGGCGCCGCGTCGGGTCAACGCGCGCAGCCGCGCCAACAGCTCGGCGAACGAGAAGGGTTTCGTCAGGTAGTCGTCCGCACCGGCATCGAGACCGGTCACCCGATCGCCGACAGCTCCGCGCGCCGTCAGCATCACGATCGGGGCCCAGACACCCCTGTCTCGAAGTGTCCGACATACCTCGAGTCCGTCGATGCCCGGGAGGACGATGTCGAGGACGACAGCATCGAACGGCGTCGATTCCGCCATCCAGAGCGCATCCTCGCCCGTCGCGGCGACGTCCGCGGCGTAGCCCTCTTCGGCGAGGCCGCGCCTAAGGAGAGCAGCAAGCTTCGCTTCGTCCTCGACGATGAGCACGCGCATCCACCCATTCTCTCTCGCGGAAGATGAGAATGCGATGAGAGTTTCGCGCCCTCAGCGACGAGGAGCATCCGCAGGCCCGCCCCGGCTCGACGCACCAATGTTCGCAAGCTCGTTTCATGCTACGCACCGAACTCGGCATGCAACCGTTGACACATTCTCCGCCAGATGGCATACTCGTATGTTCGCGCATCCCCAAGCGAAACGGAGGTCGTTGTGTCCTGGAACCTCAAGGGAAGCTACGCGGAGACATGCTCGTGTGACCTGATGTGCCCCTGCAACTTCTCCTTTGACCACGGCGCGACGTACGACTATTGCCGCGCCACCCTCGTCTTCAACATCTCGAGCGGCGAGATCGAGGGGACGGATGTAAGCGGCCTCAAGGCCGCTGTGATCATCGACACGCCGAAGGTCATGACCGAGGGTAACTGGCGCCTGGGCATGTTCGTCGACGAGCGGGCAACAGATGAACAACTGGAGAAGCTCACGGCGGTCCTCGGTGGCCAGCTCGGCGGCCCGATGGAGGGACTTGCTCCCCTGGTGGGAGAGATGCTCGGCGTCGAACGTGCCTCGATCGAGATCGTGGACGACGGCCTACGTCATAGCGTCCGGATCGGAGACGCGATCGACTTCGAAATCGAGGACATCGTCCCGTTCGGCGCCGAGACCGGAGAGCCCGTCCGGCTCGTCGGGATGTTCCACCCCGTCGCCTCCGAGTTCAACGCCGCCGAGGCGACGAGATCGAAGATCAACGCATTCGGCATCGAGTACGAAGGTAAAACAGGAATCTCGACGGCCGAGTTCTCGTGGGCCGCTTGAACGCTTGATCACGGCGACCGACCCTCGAGTAGCACCCGGCCGCGCCGACCTCACGCCCGCGTTCGCCGCAATGCGCACGAGGCTGGGACTCGTCGCACTGCTGTTCGCTGTCGCCGCCGTTGCCTGGTGGTGGACGGTCGAGCAGATGCGGGGGATGGACGACGGACCCTGGACCGCTCTTGGCACATTCTCCTGGTTCGTCGGAGTGTGGGTGGTGATGATGGCCGCGATGATGTTCCCCTCGGTAGCGCCGACGGTGGCCCTCTACTCGCGGATGACGAAGAGCCGTTCCGCCGTCTCACCGCTCGCCTTCACCTCCGGCTACCTGCTGGCGTGGGCGAGCGTCGGAGTGCTCGCCTTCACGGTCGCGGCCGTGGGGGGAACGTTCGCGGGTGAGACGCTTGCCTGGAGCCACGCGGGGCGTTGGATCGCGGGAGTGACGCTCGTCGTCGCCGCCGTCTACGAATTGACCCCGCTCAAGGATGTCTGCCTGGGAAAATGCCGGAGCCCACTCGGATTCTTGCTCGGCTCCTGGCGCGACGGGGCAGTCGGGGGGTTGAAGATGGGCCTCAGGCACGGTGCCTGGTGCATCGGATGCTGCTGGGCCCTGATGGCGTCACTCTTCGCTCTCGGCGTCATGAGCCTCGCGTGGATGGCGCTCGTCGCCGGGCTCATCGCGTTCGAAAAGCTGATCCCGTCGCGCCGCGTTGCGACCTACGGAACCGCGGCCGTTCTACTCACGCTCGGCGTGCTTCTGATGCTCGCTCCGGACGCGATCCCCGCTCTCACCGATCCTCCTGGCAACGGCTCGATGTCGCAGATGGGGTAGATGACGCCCTGACGCCTCTGAACGCCGTATGCTCTTCCACCGCGCACTCGGGCGACGCTGCGCGGCGCTGACGCGCCGCTCCGCATAGCCCCTACGCCAGCCCGCGAGCCTTGCGACTGTTCAGCTGCTGCCGCTTGCCGGCGGCCAGCTCGACCTTGCGCAGCCGGATCGACGATGGCGTCACCTCGACGCACTCGTCCTCGCGGATGAACTCGAGCGCTTGCTCGAGGGAGAGCAGGGTTGGTGGGATCAGCCGCACGAGCTCGTCCGAGCTCGACGCGCGCATG
>JANOFZ010000019.1:0-3560 GCA_031413935.1 Thermoleophilia bacterium
CGGACGGCAAGTGGATCCGACCCGCAGACCTGGAGCCGCGCACCCGTGCGCCGATGGATCTCCGGCCAGGCACGAAGAAGCACCTGCAGCCCCTTTCTCGTCTCCTGACGGCCCGCGAACGTGATCGTGTGCTCGCGGCCCGACGGGTCTGCCTCCGCAGGGATCAGCACGCCGTTGGGCACGATCTCGTAGTCGCCCGGCAGCCACCGGGCGGCCGACTCTCGCGCACGTTCGGAGACCGCGAGCCGCTTGTCGATCCTGTTTTCGAGAAAGCCGTACACCGGCACGGCGCCCCGCATGTACCCGAGATTGCCGGAGGCATGGTGGGTGGCAACGATCGGCGAGGTTGCCATCGCGAGCACCGAGATGCACGTCACCGGCGTCATCGGCTCGTGGAGGTGGAGGACGTCGAAGCGTTCGCGCTCGAGGACCCGCCGGATCCGAAAGACTGCGCGCGGACTGAGAATGACGTTCGGCAGCGAGCCGTTGGCGGGCACGATCACCGAGCGCCCGATCGGGATCACGTTGGCCGGTGGGTCACCGTGGCGTCCCACCCTAGGGTGCAGAGCACGCGTGAACTGACCCGGCGGGTCGTTCCCCATCACGAGCCGCACCTCGTGACCACGCGCCTCGAGCGCCTCGGCCTGGAGCTCGCCGTTCTCGACGACCGCGCCCCAGAAGGACCACGAGTACGGCACTACGATGCCGATCTTCACGCGGGGAGCCTATTCACTCCGAGGTCGCGCCGGGAGAGACGCGCTCCCAGAAGCCGCTGAGGCTCCGTAGCTCAGCCTCGTCGAAGTGGTCGAGAAACCTGCTCCGCACGCCCGCGAGGTGGGTGACGCGCGCCTCGAGATAGCGGCGCCTCCCCGCATCGGTGAGCTCGGCGTTCTGGCCGCGCCGGTCTCCCTCGCAACGGACTCGAGCGACCGAGCCGTCGCGGACGAGGCGATCGACGAGACGGGTCAGCCCACTCTGGCTCAGCACGACTGCCGATGCGAGCTCCGACATCCGCATCCGCCCGTCCGACGCGTCGGCAAGCGTCAGCAAGACCTCGTACTCGTGCAGGGAGAGGTCATGGCGAGCGTTGAGCTCGGCGTCGAGGTCACGTACGAGCGCCGCATGCGAACGGAGCAGGCCCCGCCAGGCCGCGAGCTCGGTAGGTGTGAGAGAGGAGTTGACAGAAGATACTTGCATGTGCAATTATTTATCTTGTATCCGCAAGTATCCCTGAATTGATAGCGACCGTCTACTCTCGACGGAGCCTAGGAGATCGCAATGCGTTTTGAAGGAATCCACCACGTGACCTGCATCACCGGCGACGCGCCCGGCAATGTCGACTTCTACACGCGGGTGCTCGGCCTGCGCATGGTCAAGAAGACGGTAAACCAGGACGACCCAACGGTGTACCACCTCTTCTACGCGGACGAGGAGGGCAGCCCCGGCGCCGACATCACGTTCTTCGAGTACCCGGCCGCGCGACGTGGCCGCGCCGGTGCCGGCATGGTGCACACGATCACCTTCCGCGTCGCCTCCGACGAGGCGCTCGACTTCTGGGAAGCTCGGCTCGCTGCAGAGGGAGTCACGACGCGCCGGTCGGACGGACGGCTCGGGTTCGACGACCCGGAGGGTCTCGGACTCGAGCTCGCGGTCGTCTCGACGACAGATGCGCCGCTCGTTGCACGCCATCCCGATGTTCCCGCGGAAGTCGCCTTGCAGGGCTTCGACAGCGTGCGCGCGTTCTCCGAGAATCCGGAGGCGAGCCGACGGTTGTTGGAGGAGACTCTCGGCTTCACGCCCACGGGACATGCATCCTGGGAAGTGCGAGGCTCGGTGCGGGGCGGCCACTATTCCTACGATCCGCCGCCGGCCTCCGGTGCCGGGATTCCCGGTGCCGGCACGGTCCACCACGTCGCTTTCGGCTCGAACATGGACGAGCAGGACGCCTGGCTCGACGCCGTCCGCGGCGCCGGGCAGTCGGCGAGCGGGGTCATTGACCGCTTCTGGTTCCGCTCGATCTACTTCCGCGAGCCGAGCGGGGTGCTCTTCGAGCTCGCCACGATGGGCCCCGGCTTCACGATCGACGAGGAGGCGGAGCACCTCGGTGAGGCGCTGATCCTGCCGCCGGCGTTCGAGCACCTGCGCGAGCAGATCGAGCCCGTGCTGACGCCGCTCCCCGATCCCCGCGCCGCCTGGGTCGCATGACGGACGCACCGGAGGGGCAGAGCCGGGCGGGACAGGTCACGCCCCTGCGGAGCCTGACGCGTCCTGCTGCGGGCGAGGCGGAGGGAGCGCTCGTGCTCCTTCACGGGCGCGGAGCAGACGAGCGCGACCTCTTCCCGCTCCTCGACGCGCTCGACCCCGAGCGGCGGCTGCTCGGGATCACGCCGCGTGGGCCGCTGTCATTGCCGCCCGGCGGCGCCCACTGGTACCGGCTCGGCGGCATCCCCACGCCCGATCCCGACACGTTCTTCCCCACCTTCGAGGCCGCAGCGGCGTTCCTCGACCTGCTCCCCGTGCCGATCGAACGCGTCGTCCTCGGCGGCTTCTCGCAGGGTGCAGTCATGAGCTGGGCACTCGGGCTCGGCAAGGGCCGCCCGCGCCCGGCGGCGATCATGGCGCTCTCGGGCTTCATGCCCGAGGTGGAGGGCTTCGAGCTCGATCTGGTGGATCTCGCCGACTATCCCATCGCGGTCGCGCACGGGTCTCTCGACCCCATCATCCCCGTCGAGTTCGGCCGGGCCGCTGCTGAGCGTGCTCGGAGCGCCGGTGCCGATCTCCTCTGGCGCGAAACGCCGGTGCCACACACGATCGACCCGCGGGTGCTGCCGGAGCTGCAGGCGTTCGTCGCTTCCGCTCTGGCTTGACGGCATTGCACCGAGCTCGAACGGGCCGGGCTCCATCGGAGCGAGAATGCACTCGTATGCGCGAGCGCTCTTCCAGACTGGCGCGAGGACTGCGGTTAGCAGGGTGATCAGTCGCAGGTGAGCCGGAGCATCAGTGTGATCGCCTGGGTCTCGGTGAGGTGATGTTCGCGAATGAGGGTGCGCCAGGTGTCGAAGCTGAGAGCCAGCGCAATCGCGGCGTGGAGCATCGTTCGACGGCTGCCGCGTGTGCGCCAGGGGGCGGTGAGGATGTCGGCGGCGTGATGCCAGTGTTCGTGGTAGGAGGCCATCACCGGGTGGTCGCGGGCGTCGGCGAGGGCGTGACTTATCATCGCTTCGGTCGTGTGGTGGTAGCGGTAGGTCTCGCGGAGCCCGGTCTGGAGCCGTTCCACGGGGTCGGCGATCTTCTGCCAGCGGCCGGGATCGGGGAAGGGGTGGCGTACGAAGTACTGGCCGCTGCAGGCGCGGGAGAGTGTTGCCTCGTCGGGGAAGTGGCGGTAGACGGTGACTCTGCCGACCTGCGCGCGCTCGGCAATCTCGCTGATCGTCGTCTGGGCGGGGCCGACCGTCTGGTGCAGCTCGATCGTGGCCTCGATGATCCGTTGCCGGGTCTCGCTCTGGCGCTCGGCGCGACGCTTCAGCTGATACGAGCGAGTCATCGCCAATAATGATACA
>JANOFZ010000020.1:0-2463 GCA_031413935.1 Thermoleophilia bacterium
TCGTGACCGGCCCCGGCCCCGTGGGGCTCCTTGCCGCCCAGGTCGCGCGCGCCCACGGCGGCGAGGTGACCGTCGTCGGCCTGGCGACTGACGTTGCGCGGCTCGAAGCCGCGCAGGGGCTCGGCTTCCTGACGGCGACGCAGGCCGAGCCGGAGTCGGCGAGCGTTGTGATCGAGTGCTCGGGTGCCGCCGGGGGAGCGCGAACGGCCTTCGAGGCGGCTGCACGCGGTGCCCGGTACGTCCAGATCGGGGTCTTCGGCAAGGACGTCGAAGTGCCACTTGATCGGATCTTCCAGAAAGAGCTCATCGTGACGTCGGGCTTCGCCTCGACGCCGCGCTCGTGGCGCCGGGCAATGAGGCTGATCGAGGAGAAGGCGATCGAGCTGGAGCCGCTCGTCAGTGAGGTCGCCCCTCTCTCCGAGTGGGAGCGCGTCTTCGCCGACCTCCGGGCCGGCAAGGGAATCAAAGTCGTCATGGATCCGCGGCTCGGAGCTGCGGGCGGGTACTCAACGAACGGAAGGGAGACAGCATGAAGATCGGCCTGCTCACGGTCGTGTTCAACGACAAGCCGCTGGAGGAGGTTGCGGAGTACGCCTCGGGCCTCGGCTACGAGATGTTCGAGCTCGCCGCCTGGCGCGGGTCGAACCACTTCGACACCGACCGCGCCGCCGGTGACCCGGCCTACGGACGGGACCTCAAGAAGATGCTCTCGGCGCACGGCATCGAGGTCTCGGCGCTCGCGAACCACCTCTCGTCGCAGTTCGTGTTGCCGTTCTCCGACAGCTCCCTCGACGAGTGGGCCGGTACGTCGGACAAGGAAGAGATGGTTCGGCTCGGCACCGAGCACATCATCCGCACCGCCGAGGTCGCCTCCGATCTCGAGATCCCGATCGTCAACGGCTTCTTCGGCTCGACGGTCTGGGAGAGCTGGTACATCTGGCCGCCGCAGCGTCTCGACATCTACGAAAAGGGTTGGGACCTCTTCGTCGAGCGCTGGAGCCCGATCCTCGACCGCTTCAAGGAGCTCGGCGTCAAGTTCGCACATGAGGTGCATCCGACCGAGATCGCCTACAACGTCTACACCGCGCGCGAGGCAATCAAGCGGCTCGATCGTGACGACTGGGGCTTCAACTTCGACCCATCCCATCTCGTCTGGCAGATGATCGACCCCGTCGTGTTCATCAAGGAGTTCGGCGATCGCATCCTTCACGTCCACGCCAAGGACTGGGAGCTACAGAAGGACATTGTCCACATCGACGGCGTCCTGGGAACGGGCTCCTGGCAGCGCAAGGATCGGGCCGCCCGCTACCGGGTGCCGGGCTGGGGAGACGTCGAATGGCGCCGCGTCATCACAGCGCTCCTCGAGGTCGGGTACGACTACGTGCTCTCGTTCGAGCACGAGGATCCGGTCATGAGCGAGGAGGACGGCTGCGAGCAGGCCATCAAGTTCCTCGAGCCGCTGATCATCAAGAAGCCGCTTGTCCCCGGCCAGGCCTGGTGGCTTGCGTAGTGTGCCGCCTCAAAACGTGCAACCTGGCCCGTAGGGGAGACGGCGTAGCCTCTCCCGGGACACGTCACGGTGATCACAGGCTTCGGGGGCAAACAGGCGTACCGTTGCGAGTCACGGCACCGGTGAGCCCAGGGTCGGAGAGGAGGAACGATGGCTGAAGAACCGCAGGTCGGGTTCGTCACGATGGGAGCTGCCGCGTCCGAGGGAGATATCCCCTCGATTGGCATCGGCATGCTCGGATACGCCTTCATGGGGAAGGCACACACGAACGCGCTCAAGAAGATCGACTACATCACCTACCCACCGCCGTTCCACCCGCGTCTCGTCTCGATCGCGGGACGGAACGCAGAGGCGGTCGCGGAAGCGGCAAAGCGCTACGGCTACGAGAAGTGGACGACGAACTGGGAGGACGTGGTCAACGACCCGGACGTTCAGGTCTTCGACAACGGCGGCCCGAACGACGCCCATTTCGAGCCGACGATCGCTGCCGCAAAAGCCGGCAAGGACATCATCTGCGAGAAGCCACTCGGGCGAACAGCGGAGGAGAGCTTCGACATCTGGAAGGCGGTGGCGGAGACGGGAGTCAAGCACCAGTGCGCGTTCAACTACCGCTTCTTCCCCGCCATCCGGCTCGCCAAGCAGATGATCGACGCCGGTGAGATCGGCGAGATCTACCACTTCCGGGGGCGCTATCACCAGGAGTGGGTCATGGATCCGCAGTTCCCGAAGGTGTGGCGCCTCGACAAGAAGATGGCGGGGTCGGGCGCCCTCGGGGACCTCGGGGCGCACGTGATCGACCAGTCGCGGTATCTCATCGGTGAGCCGACCGAGGTGGGCGGGATCATGAAGACGTTCATCAAGGAGCGGCCGGGCGGGACGGTCGACGTGGATGACGCCTTCGAGGCGACCGTCGAGTTCGAGAACGGCGCCATCGGCACCTACGAGGCGACCCG
>JANOFZ010000021.1:0-2094 GCA_031413935.1 Thermoleophilia bacterium
CGTCGTTGACGGAGCTCGCGTCGTGAGCGAGGCGGAGGCGGGGGTGGCGGTGGCGGTGGTGGAGGGGCCACTGCTCGACGTCGACGACCTCATCAGTCACTATCCGGTGCCTCGCGGGCTGCTCGGGGCGATCATGCGCCGGCCACAGCTGACCGTGAAGGCGGTCGACGGCGTCACGTTCTCCGTCGCGGCCGGCGAGATGGTGGCGCTCGTCGGCGAGTCCGGCTGCGGCAAGACGACGACGGCGCAGACGGTGATCCGGATGGTCGAGAGCCAGGGCGGCTCGATCCGCTTCGAGGGTGCCGAGATCAGCGGGCTGAGCCCCCGGGAGCTGCGGCCACTCCGTCGGGAGATCCAGATCATCTATCAGGATCCGTACGAGTCGCTCGATCCGCGGTTCACGGTGCGGGACACGGTCGAGGAGCCGATCCGGGTTCACTCGCTCGTTCCCCGCAAGGAAGACCGTGAGGCGAAGGTGCACGAGGCGATGGAGCGCGCTGGGCTGACACCACCGGAGCTGTTCATCGACCGCTACCCGCACGAGCTCTCGGGCGGTCAGCGGCAGCGCGTTGCGATCGCGGCGGCGCTCGTGCTCGAGCCGAAGCTGCTGATCGCCGACGAGCCGGTCTCGATGCTCGACGTCTCGGTGCGCGCGGGGATCCTGGCGCTCCTCGATGGCCTGCGCAAGGACGGGATGGGCGTGCTCATGATCACGCACGATCTTTCGACGGCGGCGCACTTCGCCGATCGGATCGCGGTCATGTACCTGGGGCGCATCGTCGAGGAAGGCCCGGCGAGGGACGTCGTGCGCAACCCGCAGCATCCGTACACGAAGGCGCTGATCTCGGTTGTGCCTCGCCGCGATCCCGACGAGGAAGCCTTCCCGCAGATCCTCACGGGCGAGACGCCGAACCCGGTGCGCGTACCGTCTGGCTGCCGCTTTCACCCGCGTTGTCCGGTGGCCGAGGCGCGGTGCAAGGAGACCGATCCCGATTTGCGTGCGCTCGAGGGTGTCGACCCGGCGCATCGGGCTGCGTGCGTGCTGCTCGGCTCATCTTCGAACCCCGGAGCGCAGGACTCCGTCAATCTTGACATCTGATGCGAAACAAGATAGCATTTGATGCATGTCAAGAACGACGCTCGATCTCGATGCGACCGTGATGCGTGAATTGCGGCGGCGGCAGGCCGTGGAGGGGAAGACGATCGGTGCGCTCGTGTCCGAGCTGCTCGCGACGGCTCTCGCCGAGCCTTCGGCACCGGCACCGGCGTTCTCGTGGACGGCAAGGCCGATGGCCGCCAGGGTCGACCTAGAGGACAAGGACGCCGTCTACGCGGCACTCGACGCGCGGTGAGCGCCTCGATCGACGTCAACCCGCTTCTCTACGCATCGGATTCGTCGAGCCCGTTCCACGAGGCGGCGCTCGCGTTCGTCGAGCGTGTAGCGGCGGGGCCTGAACTCGTCTACGTCTTCTGGCCGACGGCTATGGCCTATCTGCGGATTGCGACGCACCCTTCGATCTTTGCGAAACCTCTGTCGTCCCGCGAGGCGCTCGCGAACCTCGGCGCTCTGCTCGATCTTCCGCACGTCCGCAGTCCGGGCGAGGACGCCGGCTTCTGGACGGCGTTCCGGGCCATTGCGGACGAGATCGCACCGCGAGGCAACCTGGTTCCCGACACCCACCTCGTGGCGCTCATGCGCGCCTACGGCGTCGAGGCGATCTGGACTCGCGATCGCGACTACCTCAAGTTCGACGGCGTTCGTGTGCTCGACCCTTGCGCACCTGCATGAGGCGGGCTCCCTTTGCGCCAGGTTAACGGCGCAACCGCGATAGGTTGTCGTCGGAAGCGCAATTTCGAGCGAGGGAGTTCGGATGACGGGTACGTCGCGAGAGCCGATCGGCTGGATCGGGTGCGGGGTGATGGGGACGTCGATGTGCGGCCACCTGCTCGACGCCGGCCATCCCGTCACCGTCTACTCGCGCACGAAGTCACGCGCCGACGATCTCGTGGCGCGCGGCGCCGTGTGGGCCGACACGCCGGCCGAGGTTGCCTCTCAGGCGAAGGTCGTCTTCACGATGGTCGGATTTCCCTCGG
>JANOFZ010000022.1:0-2222 GCA_031413935.1 Thermoleophilia bacterium
GCAGATGCGTGCCGTGATATCGGGCGCTTCGGTGAACTGGCGGCCGCGGAGCAGCGCCTCGAAGAAACGCGGCGGCTCGAAGATCTTGAACTGAACCTCCTCGACCTGGTCGCCCTTGATGCGAACGAGCATCGCGCCCTCTCCCTCGACGCGCGCCAGGTAGTCGGTGCGAATCTCCCGCGTGGTGCCGCCGTCAGGCTCGCTCATTGCTCGCCTCTCGAAACGCCGGCGCGTTCGCGTTGAAGGTGCGCAGGGCTCGCACGATTCCGTCGTCGTCCACGCCGAGCGCCTGCCACTGCTCCGCCAGAGCATTCACGTTCGGGCTCTCCATGGGGCCGAAGCATCCGTAGCACCCACGGTTGTAGGCCGGGCAGATCGCGCCGCAGCCCGACTGGGTGATGGGTCCGAGGCACGGCGTGCCGTGGGCGACCATCACACACGTCGTGCCTCGCGCCTTGCATTCGAAGCACACGCTCGTCGAGGGGAGCCGGGGTCGGCGACCGTTGACGAGCGCCAACACGGTCTCGACCAGTTGCTCCTTCGAGATCGGGCAGCCGCGGAGCTCGAGGTCGACCTTGACGTGATCCGCGATGGGCGTCGACGTCTCGAGCGTGGAGATGAACTCGGGGCTCGCGTAGACGTGCGGAATCCACTCCTTCACGTCGGCAAAGTTTCGTAGTGCCTGGATGCCTCCTGCCGTTGCGCAGGCACCGATCGTGACGAGCAGGCCGGACTGCTCGCGGATCTCGAGGATCCGCTCGGCATCGTGAGGCGTCGTGATCGAGCCCTCGACGAGCGAGATGTCGTACGGGCCTTCGAGCTCGGCGCTCGTCGCCTCGGGAAAGTACGCAATCTGGATTGCCCCGGCGATCGCGAGCAACTCGTCCTCACAGTCGAGCAGGGACAGCTGGCAGCCGTCGCAGGAGGAGAACTTCCAGACGGCAAGGGTCGGCTTCGTCGCGGTGGCAGTCAAAGCCCACGCACCTCCATCAGCCGCTCCATCGCATCGAACCAGAACACGGGACCGTCACGGCAGATCAGGACGGGGCCAAGCTGGCAATGACCGCAGTGGCCGAGCCCGCATTGCATGTTGCGCTCCATCGAGATTGCGATGTTCTCCTTCGGGACGCCGCGCTCGAGCAGGGCGCGAGCCGTGAACGTCATCATGATCTCGGGCCCGCACACGAGGGCGATGGTGTTGTCGGGGTCAAATGACGCCCGCGGGATCAGCTGGGTGACGACGCCGACGCGCCCGTGCCAGTCGTCGCCGGCGGTGTCGACTGTGACCGCGAGCTCGACGTCGAACCGGCCACGCCAGCTCTCGAGCTCGTCGAGGAAGAGACGGTCGGCCGGAGTGCGTGCGCCGACGAGGACGCAGACGGAGGCGAACTCGTCGCGGTGCGCGAGGGCGTGGTAGACGGCCGGGCGTAGCGGCGCGAGCCCGATGCCGCCGGCGACGATCACGAGGTCGCGGCCGCGGGCCTCCTCGAGCGGCCACGTCGTGCCGTAGGGGCCGCGCACGCCGATCACGGCGCCGGGCTCCGTGTGCACGAGCGCGTGGGAGACCGCGCCGACGTCGCGGATCGTGTGCGCCAGAGCGCCACCCGCGTCGGGCGCGGCGCTCGTCGAGATCGGCACCTCCCCGACGCCGAACGCGTAGAGCATGTTGAACTGCCCCGGTGCAGGCACGACGGGAGCGCCGACCGGCTCGAGGACGAGCGTCGACGTGTCGGCCGTCTCGGCGGCACGCGAGACGACCCGGTACGGCACGGGCGTCATCGGCCCGTGCGCCTGTCGCTCAGCTGCCGCCGTCGCCATAGATGTCCAGGAGTCGGAGACGGGTGTGTTGGAGCCGGTCGATCATCACCGAGGCAAAACGGCCCATGAGCTCGTAGCCCAGGTCGTGGTCGGCCTCGCACTTGCCACGGAGGCAGGCTCCGTCGAAGGCCACCGCGCGAACCTCGTCAACGGCACGCGCGTCGAAGTGCCAGACATACGGTGGGAAGAGCCACGACCAGCCGACGATCTCGCTGGGGTCGAGCGTCTCGATCGCCATCCCGCCGCGCGCTGGAACGTGCGTCGACAGGGAGACGCGCCCCTTGCGTACGAGGTCATGGGGGGGCGGGCCCTAAGTTCATAAAATTTTGGTTAGGTTTTGCGTCTAGCGCCATACGAGCCCGATCATGCCTTCGGACCCTAGGGCCCGCCCCCCAGCGTGTTTC
>JANOFZ010000023.1:0-1724 GCA_031413935.1 Thermoleophilia bacterium
CTCGATGTCGAAGACGTACGGTCTTCCCGGGCTTCGCCTGGGGTGGCTCGCCTCGCGCGATCGTGCTGCGCTCGCAGAGATCGTCGAGCTCAAGCACTACACGACGATCTGCTCGAGCGCTCCGAGCGAGCTGCTCAGCGCTCTTGCGCTCCGGCATCGCCGCGTCTTCGCCGACCGCAGTCGCGCGATCGTCCTCGCAAATCTCGACCTGGTCGACGCGTTCCTCGCTCGGCACACCGATCGCTTCTCGTGGGTGCGACCGACGGCGAGCACGATCGGCTTCGTCCGGGTCGAAGGCGTCGAGGACACCTCATCTCTCTGTGAGCAGCTCGTCGCGGATGCCGGCGTTCTGCTCCTACCCGGCACGGTGTACGACGAGCCGACGCACGTGCGGCTCGGGTTCGGGCGCTCCTCCATGCCCGAGGCCCTGGGACTGTTCGAAGCCTGGATGGCTGATCGGTAGCCGATCAGCCATCCCGATCGAAACACGTTCTTAACGCGGCGCCACCCGGATGCGCAAAGGATGCGCAAGGTTTCCGAACAACCTGCCGATACACCTTGAGCATCACATTCACACCACCCTCCAGAGAGGCGACTGACATGGGTGCCGCAACAAGGCTCACGACGTGGATCGACTGGTACCGCTTCGCGCGGCGCGCGCTCGAGCTCGGCCATGCGGAGGCTTCCTCGTACGCGACTGCGCGCTTCGTCGAGGAGCAGAACCGCACCGTTGCGGGTGAATGGAGGGCGGCATGAGCGGCGACCAGGCTCTCGAGACACCGCCCGTCGAGACGACGGAGGAGTGCAGTTCGGATCCTGCGGCCAGGGTTCTGAGTTGGCGAATAGAGCAGCTGATCGCAGTCGGTTTCGAAAGCGACTCGGCGTTCGTCCTCGCCCTCGATCGCAACGTCGATCTCCATGACGCCACCGAGCTCGTGCGACGCGGCTGCCCACCCGAGACCGCCTTCCGGATCCTTCTGTAGGGGAGATGGCGCAGCCTCTCCCGGGACAGGGCACAGCAACCACCAGCCTCAGGGGCAAGCAGGCGTACCGTTTCTGAGTAATCGCATTAGCTCCCCTGCGGCTCGGCGGCGGGCGGCTGTGCTGCCCGCCGCCCGGGCCGAAGCGTTCCCGAACCGAGAGCGACACCCAGGAGTATCAGCACGAGCCCGCCGATTGCGGCGACGGTGACCTGCTCGCCGAGAAGCACGGCACCGTAGAAGAGCGCGATCCCTGGCATGAGGTACGTCACGAGGCTGAGGCGGCGCGCGCCGAAGAGGGCGATCGTCCTGAACAGGATCAGCTGCGCCAGTGCCGTCGGAAGCACTGCGAGCAGAACGAGTGATCCGATGGCGCCATTCGTCGGCATCGATGTCGGGTGCTGCACGATCGCGAACGGAAGCAGGATCACCCCTGCGGCGAGCATGTTACCCGTTGCGAGGACGGGGCCAGACGTTGTTCCGCTGAGCCGCAGTTGGCCGTAGATACCGGCCGAGGCGTAGAAGAGCGATGCCAGGATGACCGCGAACGTTCCGACGGCCTCGCCCAGGTCTCCCGCAGGAGCGACCCCCGCGATCAGAGCGACGCCGACGATCCCGAGCCCGACGCCGGCTATCCGGAGCTTGCCGACGTGCTCGTGCGGCAGGAACCGGAGGCCGATCAGGAGGGAGAACAGCGGGACGGTCGCCTGAGCGATCGCAGCGACCCCCGAGTCGATCCGCGTC
>JANOFZ010000024.1:0-1976 GCA_031413935.1 Thermoleophilia bacterium
TGATGCCATCGGTGACGAAGACCTTCGCAACGGGGCCGGGGCCATTCCCAGGTGTCTGCTGGAAGTCCGACCAGTCCTGAGGCAGGTTGGGAGCGCCAGAGTCGTCGACGATGTTCCCGTCGAGCTCGAAGAGCGTAGGTCCGTCCGTACCGAGCACGGCGTGTGCGACAAGCGGTACCGCCGCCGCAAGAACGGCAACAGCTGCAATCGCGGTGATGATTACCCGCAATTGCCGGCGAGGGCGTCGGTTCGTCTGGCTCTGCTTCGTTGCGAGCTCGCGGAACAGCGCGCGTTCCGTCCCGTCTGCTGACCCCCAAGGACGCCTGCGATTCCCCATCCCCAACATCTCAGTTCTCCCTTGTTTTCAGTTCCCTCTGCCGCCTCCGATTTCCCCAAATCGGACGACGCACACCCCTAGACGGCGTCCAGGGCTGACAAATCGTATGCCCCTTTTGGTAGCGGGTCAATGCCTCGGTTGAGGGACTCCCTCACCCTTACGCCGTCCTCACAGGTCTGCTGGTGCCAGATCGAGTACGGGTGATTGGAGAAGTGAGATCCATACGATCCCGATTCTGACGCCCGTACCAAACGGGGGTTGACACCCGTACCAACCGTTCGTTGGATACGGGAATGGCTCTGCGGCGCAAGACGACGGTCGAGCTCGACCCCGACGCGCTCGCGGCAGCCGAGGCTGCGCTCGGCACGAAGGGCATCAAGCAGACGATCGACGTCGCGCTGCGCGAGGCCGCACGACAGGCGGCGCTGCGACGCGGAGCGGCATATCTCGAGGAGGGGCGGCAGCAGCTGGCCGATCCGCTCGAGTGGGCCGCGGCGCGCGACCCACGGGTCTAGCGGGGTGCTCTACCTCGTCGACAGCTCGATCTGGATTCGTCGGGCCCGGCCTGGCGCCGAGGATCTCGACGCCCGCTTCCGTGAACGGTATGCCCGCGGCGAGATCGCGACCTGCGTGCCAGTCGCTCTCGAGGTGCTCGTGGGCCCGAAGGACGGTGCCGCCTACGACGCCGATTTCCACGCAATCTGGACGCCTCTCACGTGGCTACCGTTGCGCGAGCAGGCGGTCGAGCGAGCCCTGGTCGTGCAGCGCGAGCTCGCCCACGCTCAGCCTGGTGGAAACCGGCGCCGGCCGACCGACTTCCTCGTCGCAGCCTGTGCGGAGGACGCAGGCGGCGACGTCGTCCTCTGGCACTGGGACTTCGACCTGGCCGTGATCTGTGCACACACGGGCCAGGCGCACGAGGCCGAGACACCCGACCCTCGCGCCTGTCGCGGAAGCACGAATCCGGGGGGCTGACGAACGCCGGACGGGGCCTCCCGGCCCCGTCCGTGCTCTGCCTGTCGGTTCCCACCCCTCCGAACTTTCGCCCCGCCGGTGTGCCGCATGCGCCGGCGAGGCGTCGTGCTCCACAGCGTATACCCCTTCGAGGGGACGGCAATCCTCCGATCGAGGGGTTCGTTACCCCCGGCTGGGTAGGATGAGTGGGGTGGTCGGGCCGGTGGGAGGCGGTCAACAGCGAGCTGCCCGAAAAGGTCAGCGAGCCGCCCGGTAGACGCGCGCCTCGGCGACGAGCGCTTCGAACAGCCGCTTGTCGTCGGCCTCCATCTCCGGGTGCCAGAGCACGCCGAGCGCGAACGTCTTCGAGGGATCCTCGATCGCCTCGAGCGAGCCGTCCTCGGCGAAGGCGCTCTCGACGAGACCCTCCCCCACGCGACCGACTCCCTGGTGGTGGCTCGAGCGCACCGAGCCGTGACGTGAGCCGAGGATCTCCTCGAGGCGCGTGCCATCCCTTACGTCGACCGGATGCTGCGCGAAGACGCCGGGCGTCTCGCGGTGGCCTTCGTGGCCGACCTCCTCCGGGAGGTGCTGGATGAGGTCGCCGCCGCGCAGCACGTTGAGAAGCTGAAAGCCACGGCAGATCGCGAGGGTCGGGAGGTCTCGGTCGAGTGCCGCCTCGAGG
>JANOFZ010000025.1:0-3227 GCA_031413935.1 Thermoleophilia bacterium
CGACACGCTTGTTGGCGAATTCCGAGTCCACTATGCGGGATTTTTCGATCCAGGTTTCGGTCATCCCGATGCAGGAGGGGAAGGATCGCGCGCTGTTCTCGAGGTCCGGTCCTTCGGCTCCCGATCCGTTCTCCTTCGCGCGCCGGCCGAACTCCGTCCACACGTGGACGAGGACACGGTCGGCAAGCCCTCGGGCTTCGAGGTCGCGCTGGAACGCGAGCAGCGAGTCGGCCGTGAGCTTGAGATCTTCCGACAGACCCTGCGCCTGGTTGTCATGGGTGTCGTATCCGCCGGGAGCCGAGAGGGCAACGATTCGGAGCGGAAGTCCCGCGGCGAGCATCGCGGCGAGACCCGCAAGGCGCCGGGGGAACCGGTCGTCACCCCCGGGATACGCGACGGGACTGACGATCGACTTGCGATCATCCTTGGGACGGAACGGGGTCAGCTGCTCGTAGAGCCGGGCGGACTGCAGTGCCGCTTCACTTGCCGCCTGGAGGCCCGGATCACCACGCGTCGGGAGCGCACCAAGCCTCGCGATCGTGTCGACCATGCGGTTCGAGACCTCTCCCCAGACACC
The DNA here is from genome assembly GCA_031413935.1 of Thermoleophilia bacterium. GTDB lineage: Bacteria > Actinomycetota > Thermoleophilia > Gaiellales > Gaiellaceae > Gaiella. The sequence goes on from JANOFZ010000025.1 coordinate 578, forward strand.
GCGAGCGTAGAAGTCGTAGCGATCGGGAGCGTCGACCGCTGCCACGGGCATCTTTGCCGTGGCGAGGGATGGCTGCAAGCTCCAGTCGAGCGAGAGCCCCTGGAGCGGGTTGTCGGGCCTCCCGACCCTGTCGAGGTAGCGTCCGAGCCATCCGGTCACGAGCCGCTCGTCTGCGGCGCCGACCTCCCAGAAATGCCGTGACGTGAAGTGGGACTGATTCGGATGGTCATAGCCGACTCCCGGAATCACGTTGACCTTGCCCTCACCGTGGAGCTGGGCCAGCGGGCTCAGCGAGGGATGCCAGGTGAGGCGCGAATCCTCGGTGAACGCCGGGCCGCCAGCTGCGAGTGCGAGACGTGGCCGGAGCTGGCGGTAGAGCGGGTCGCCGGTCGGCGCGAGCATCGAGAGCGAGTCGGCGCCACCGTCGAGGAAGATCGATACGAGGACCTTCTGTTCGGGGCCGGCTGCGGCTGCTGCGGCGATCCCCTCGTCGAACACTTCGGGCCCGAGCGCCGCGCCGCCGTAGACAGCGAGCGCGAGCCCCGCGCCGCGCGCAAGGAACGTTCGACGATCGAGTCCCGTCCCGGCCGGCAGCGGCATCCCCGGCTCGATCGCCGGCAGCCCGCTGCCCGCCTGGGCCAGCCCGCGCCGCAGGAGCTCCGATCGTGAGTGCTCGTTGCAGCAGGCCACTATCGCACCGTCTCGAAACGGTCCATCGGTAACCAGTAGGGGAGATGGCGCAGCCTCTCCCGGGACAGGTCACGGGGACGACCGGCCCCTGGGGCAAACAAGCGTATCGTTGTGAGCTGCCGCACTAGCAGGTCTGCAGATCGGGGGAGACGGCGAGGAGCTGGCGGACGGCGTTCGCGACGAGCGGCGGGTACGACTCGGCCTTCCAGCCGGTCGCGCCCTTCAGGGATCCGTGAGCGAACGCGAGCAGCTCGCGATGCGTCTCGGGCCGGATCGTCGGGTTTCCGAGCACGGCAAGCGCCCCCTTGACGATCGCCTCCGGATCGTTCGGCACCTTCGGGCCTTTCTTCTTTCCCTTCCGATCGCCGAGCGACACCTTCTCGAGGGCCGTGTTCGCGATGAACCAGCGGCCGCGAAATGCGCTCGTATCGAGCCAGCGGGAATCGTCCCATCCTGCGACGTTCGGCGGGTTGAACAGGCGCTGCCCGGCTCCGTCGGAGAGCCAGACCCATGCCGACGTGTCGATACCACGGTTGAGTCCGCGCAGAAGGCCTGCGATGTACACGACCGGCGGCTTCACCATGCGCGGGCCGTCGTAGAGTGCCGGGTGCCGCAGGATCGCGTCGAGAACGGGTTGCACCTCGAAGCTCTTGCGGTAGATCGCCTCCAGGCTCGTCCTCGTTTGCGCGTCGGGGGGCACGGGAATGAAGTAGCTCCACAGCTTGTCGACGAAGAACGACGCGTGCTTCGGATGATTCACGCACAGCCTGACCGAGTCCCGCCACGAGTAGGCACCCTTCTTGCCGAAGACCGTCTTCACGTCGGTGTCGTGGCGCTTCGGGTCGAAGCGGAAGTCGGTCTGTCCCTTGCCGCGCTTCCAGGTGCTCGTCCAGCCCGTGAGTGCGCGGGCCTGCTCACGTACGTCACGCTCGGTGTACCCGTTTCCCTCACCGAGGGTAAACAGCTCCATCAGCTCGCGGCCGTAGTTCTCGTTCGGGGCGCCCTTGCGGTTGTCGGTGCCCGACAGCCAGATGAGCATCGCCGGGTTCGCGGTGATCGAGACGAGGAGTCGATCGAAGCTTCCGAGCGCATGCCGGCGAAGCAGGCGATTCTGCGCGAGCATCAGCTTCTGTGAGCCCACGCCGGAATTCGACGTTGCAAACCAGTCGTGCCAGACGAGCGTCATTCGCTCGACGAGCGGACGGCTCGTTCTGACCATCCTGTCGAGCCACCAGAGATGATCGTGGCCCCATGCGTCGGCAGGTGCGAGGGGGCGTCCCTTGTCGTCACGCGGCCGCGGGCCGATCCAGCGCTCGCCAGGTGGATGGGTGAGTGAACGAACCGCGTCGTCGAGGCCAAGGTTGGCGAGGCTCGCGGCCTGGCCTCTGCGCGGGCCAAATCCGGCGCGCCAGAGGAGACGCTCTGCCTCAGCGTGCCCGAACGTACCCTTGTATGTGGGGATGTCAGCCACTTCCGTGTCTATCGTCCGGTTGCCAGAGCGCCTTGAACGCCTACTTGCGGACGACGAGCGTCGCTTTCATGCCCCGTGCCTTGTGGTTGCCGAGTGAGCACCACATCGCATAGCGGCCGGGCGTGAGGCGCAATGTCCGTTCCGTTCGGCCTCGCGGGTCGAGTTGCTTGAAGCGAAGGGGCTTGGAGCCGACCTTGGTTCCCTTGACCACGAGGTCGTGCGTGTCCATCCCGAAGTTGACGACCTCCACGCTGACGCTCCCGGCGCGGACGCTCTGGCGCGAGAGCGTGAGTGTGAATTCCTTCTCCGTCACCTGGACGAACGAGAAGGCATCCGGGCTGCCGCTCGCGGGGAGTGCGCACACGCCCGCGACAGCGACGACCGCCAGAGCAAGAAGGCGGGTCATGCGACCAACCTCATCCGCGGCATCTTCCGCGCGTCCGGAATGACCCGATCGGCGTCGACACCGAACCACTGCTCCACGAGCGA
>JANOFZ010000026.1:0-2455 GCA_031413935.1 Thermoleophilia bacterium
CTCGATGTCCTGGCCGGATCCCGTCGAGCGCGTCGCTGCCTTTCTCCGCACTGCCGGGGCAGAGGCTCGCCTCGAGGAGTTCGAGAGCGCCACGCCATCCGCACAGGCCGCGGCAGACGCGATCGGCTGTTCTCTGGAGCAGATCGTCAAGTCTCTCGTGTTCGTGTGCGCCACGGAGCCCGTGCTGGCCCTTCTCCCCGGTGACCGCCGGGCTGACCCCGCGAAGATCGCGCTGGCGGCAGAGGCGAGTGATGCCAGGGTGGCGCGCCCCGCGGAGGTGCTCGAGGTGACGGGGTTCGCGCCGGGCGGCGTCTCGCCGGTTCCGCCGCCTCCCCGGACGCTCGTTCTCGTGGAGCGGACGATCATCTCGTCCCCTGTGATCTGGGTCGGTGGCGGCTCAAACAGGCACATGGCAATGCTCTCGCCGCATGAGCTCGTGCGGCTGACGGGCGGGTCTCTCGTGGACATCGCGCAGGTCCTCGACGGAGAACGGGATGTCCATGTAGAGCAGCCGGGCGGAGTCGTGCAGCCGCTGCATGTGGTCGGCAAGGCGAAAGACCGCGGGGCCCTTCGGTGTCTCGTAGCAACGCACGCCCTCGAACACCCCGGAGCCGTAGTGCAGGCCGTGGACGCCGACGTGCACCTTCGCGTCGTCCCAGTCGACCAGCTCGCCGTTCATCCAGATCTTCTCGGTTGCCTCCATCAATGCTCCTCCGTACTCGGGGTGTCTGCGAAGTATGCGGATTCCTGCGCAACATCCACCAGAGACCCGCCCGTAAGCCGCACGAGCTCGTGCGGGGACAGCATCGCCATGTGCCTCTCGGAGCCTCCGCCGACCCAGACGACAGTGGACGAGATGATCGTTCGCTCGACGAGAACGAGGGTGTCGGGCGGCGGAGGGACTGGCGAGACTCCGCCGGGCGCGAACCCCGTCACGGCGATTACCTCAGCGGGCCGCGCGACCCTGGCGTCCTTCGCCTCTGCGGCGAGCGCGATCTTGGCGGGGTCGGCTCGCCGGTCGCCTGGCAGCAGCGCGAGAACCGGCTGCGCTCCGCACATGAAGACGAGCGACTTGACGATCTGCTCCAGCGCGCAACCGATCGCGTCTGCCGCCGCCTGGGCCGACGGCGTAGCGGTGGGGAGCTCCTCGAGTCGGGCCTCTGCGCCCGACTCCCGGAAGAAGACGGCGACGCGCTCGACGGGCTCGGGCCAGGACATTTCGTGATTCTAGGGTGCGCTAATACACGTACGGAACGATTCGCCACCGAACGCGGTCGCAGTACACGGCGTAGTCGGGGTAGACGTCAGCGAGCAGCCGCTCCTCGACGCGCGTCTTTCCGACCCAGAGCACGGCCAGAACGACCGTTAGCGCGAGGGCGAGAACGCCTGTGAGGAGCCCGTAGCCAACGAACACGCCGAGGAAGCCGAGATAGATCGGATGGCGGACCAGAGCGAACGGCCCGCTCGTGACAAGACCCACGGGCCTCGGCTTCGGGAAGGGCGTCAGCGCACGGCCGAGCTCACGGCTTGCCCAGACGCCGAATGCGGCACCCACCACGATGAGCCCTGTACCGGCGACGATCCGCACGTACCGCGCCTCGTCAGGCCAGCCGGGTGGGAGGAAGCCGGCAACCACGACGACCGCCATGAGCGCGAACTGGGCGATCACCCAGCCTGATCCTCGCCCGGTCATCGCCCCACCGCCCGTGGACTAGCCGAGATCGATGAAGATCGCGTCACCGAAGCCGACGTTGTGCATCTCGTCGATCAATGCCTCCGACGGTGGCTCGTCGACGGAGAGCGCCATTAACGCCTGCTGGCCGTCGCGGGTACGCGAGACCGCCATGTTGGCGATGTTCGCGCCGTTCGTTCCGAACAGCGTCCCGACCTTCCCGATCACGCCGGGGACGTCGTCGTAGCGGAAAAACACCATGTCCGACGCGAGCTCGATGTCGATCCCGAACCCGTACGCGCTTGCGAGAAACAGGCGCGGCTCGGGGCCGATCGTCGTTCCCGAGACCTCGACCTCACCCCCGCCCTCGGGTGTCACGCGAACCTCGACGATGTTCATGTAGTCGCGCGAGCCACGAAGTCGCTCCTCGGAAACGACGATCCCGCGCTCCGCGGCGAGGAGGGGTGCATTGACGTAGTTGACGATCTGGTCGACCCGGCCCCGGAAGATGCCGTCGAGTGCGGCGACCGTGAGAAGTCGCGTGTCGTAGTCGGCGAGAGGGCCGTGCGCCGACACGACGACGCGCCGCGGTCGACCGCCCGCCAGCTCCACCGCGAGCCTGCCCAGCTTTGCCGCGAGAGGAATGAACGGCCCGAGGATCTCGAGCGACGCCTTGTCCACGACCGGGATGTTCACGGCGTTGGAGACGAGGCCGCCGTCGAGTGCGGCGCAGACCTGCTCGGCGATGATCACGCCTGCCCTGTCCTGCGCCTCGTCTGTCGA
>JANOFZ010000027.1:0-8278 GCA_031413935.1 Thermoleophilia bacterium
CCTTGCCGAAGATGAGGTCGCGATGCGGAGAGTCGAGTTTCGGCTTCACGATCTTGCCACGCGCGGCGGCGAGCGAGAGCGTCGTCAGGTGCGGGCAGGCGAGATGGCTCGAGAGATCCGAGGGAGAAAGGCTGAGCGCGCCGTCATCGTGCAATCGCATGACAGGAGTATCCGCCATTCGGCGGCGCTTTCTTACGCGACGAGCACGGAACCGTCGACCGCCGCTGCGAGCTTACGGTCGGCGGTGACGAGCGGCAGGTCGAGCATTCGAGCGAGAACGGCGTAGAAGGCGTCGTACGCGGTGAGACCTGTATCCACCGCGAGCTCGAATGCGGGTCGCGCGAAGTCAGAGCTCGGGTGGCGGACGACGGACGAGGAGGATGACGCTTCGAGCATTCGCGCGACGGCTTCCGGTCGGAGGCGTCCCCCACGAACGAGCCTCAGGAGCGCGTTCGCCGTCTCGGGGTCTATGAGGTCGGGTGCGTGGGCGCGCGTCGAGCCATCGTCGATGCGGTCGAGGAACTCCATGGCGATATCGGACTCGCGGAGCATGCCGCGAATGAGCGCAGACGCGTCGAGGACGATGTCAGCGGCTGTCGCGTGCTTCACGAATGATCGTCTCGGGCTCGAGGCCTGGTGGGAACCCGTCGGGGTTCATTCTCCGCCATTCCGTGCGGACAGCCTCGAGCCGCTCTGCAAAGGACTCGCGCTCGGCCTCCCGTTCCGCCCGCTCCACGAGCACGGCGACGATCTCGGCATTGAGCGACCGCCCGTGGCGCTTGGCAGCGTCGCGCAACGTCTCGACCGCCTCCGGGGGGAGGTCACGGATGTGGACGTTCGGCATCGCAGACATGATATCGAACTGATATCACGATGCCCGCTCGCGCGCTAGATGTCCGGAACAGCCACGTCGGAGTCTCGGTTGCGGCGTCAGCAGGAACAGCCTACGTGTCGGTGGGCGCGCGAGCCAATGACCGCGCCGAAGAGCGGGGAACGGGATGTGTAGCCCCCGCCGCCCTGGCCGAGCCTTCGGGCTCAAGGTGAGGCGATCCCGTTGTCTAGCTCGCGCGCCCTTTGTCGCCTCCGGGTTACGTTGGTACGGGCGCGTTCGCGTCCTCCTGCCAGAGCCCGAAGTCGTTGCCGTGCGGGTCGCGGCACGTCGCGAACCAACCCATCGAGGGAACCGGCATCTTGTCGTCGGCCTCGCCGCCGAGCTCCTTGACCTGCGCGATCCCCGCGTCGATATCGGTGACGTCGAAGTACGAGCGCGTGCCTCTCCGGCCCGACTCCATCCCCGAGATCGCGATGCCGCTCGTCTCGCTGATCCGCGCCATGTGGTACTCCGACCCGGGCGGAAAGGCCTCGAACTGCCAGCCGAACAGCGGCCCCCAGAACGCGCGTGCTTCCTCCGTATCGTCGACCAGTATCTCCGTGTGCACGATCTGACCGGTCATGGTGCTCTCCTCTCGTTGTGTCGCAACTCGTAAAGCGCGAGGCTCACATTATGCGATCTCGAGTCCAAGTTCCGGAGCGGCGATCGCTTGCTCATTTTCTCGGACGACGAACCCGACCAATGCGCCAAAGTCCGCTGCTTTCGGCACATCCACGGGCGCGACTGCCCAGCGCCTCCCGCGGTGTTCGGTGGCGCGTGTTAGGCGACGGCGCTCGTGATTGCTGTGACGGCGCGTTGCAGGTCAAAGTCGCCCCAGCTGCCGTTTTGGTTGGTGTCCGCATCGATTTCAAGCCCGTGCGCGTGGTTTGCGGCTCTCAGGTCGTCGGCCCGTCCGGGTGGTGGCCGTGGTGGTGCGAGTGGCCAGACGATGCCGTAGCGGCTACGGAAGCGAATGCCGCTTTCCGGATCCCCCTCGGCCGTGTAGCCGCCCTCGTGCACAACGCGATGGTGCTGGTAGCAGAGGAGCACGAGGTTCTCGAGGCTCGTCTCGCCGCCGTGCGCCCAATGAGGGCCGACCGCTCCTTCGGCCGCATCGCACAACCCAGCCGAAGGCGCTGAGATGAACCCGATGAAGTGCCGCCTCCGGCGTCAGCCGACGCGGATCATCTTCCGGTTGACGAACTCCTCGGTGGCGTAGCGGCCGAGCTCGCGACCAAAGCCGGAGCGCTTGACGCCGCCGAACGGCAGCTCGGCTGCGTCAGCTCCGACGACGTTCACGAAGACCATTCCAGCCTCGATCCGGTCTGCGACCCGCAGCGCCTGATCAGGGTCGGTCGTGAAGACGTACGAGCCGAGGCCGTACGGCGTGTCGTTCGCAACAGCGACTGCCTCGTCCTCGGAGTCGACGCTGTAGACGATCGCGATCGGGCCGAAGAACTCCTCGAGATGCGCGCTGTTGTCCGGAGTGACCCCCGTGAGGACGCCTGGCGAGACGAAGTTGCCGTCTCGTGCCCCGCCGACAAGCGTGGCGCCCCCGGCCACTGCCCGGCGCAACTGGTCTTCGAGGCGGTCGGCGGCGGTCGCCGAGGAGAGAGGGCCCAACTCCGCATCGGGCAAGGAGGGATCGCCGGGCTCGATCGCCGTCAGCGCCTCGGTCAGCTTGCTCACGAACGGAGCGTAGAGATCGGCCGCAACGACGAAACGCTTGGCAGCGTTGCAGGCCTGGCCGTTGTTGTCGATCCGGGCGGCGACCGCGGACTCCACCACGCCGTCGAGGTCGTCCGTGCTCAGCAGGACGAACGGGTCCGAGCCACCGAGCTCGAGCACGACCTTCTTGAGGTTGCGTCCCGCGATCTCTGCGACAGCCGCGCCCGCTCGCTCCGAGCCGGTCACCGAAACACCCTGCACGCGCGGATCGGCGATGACGTCCGCGATCTGGTCGTTCGTGGCGTAGATGTTCGTGTACGCGCCCCCGGGGAAGCCCGCGTCGTCGTACATGGCCTGGATAGCGGCGGCCGACTCGGGGCACTGGGGAGCGTGCTTGAGCAGGATCGTGTTGCCCACGACGAGGTTCGGCCCGGCGAAACGCGCCACCTGGTAATACGGGAAGTTCCACGGCATGATCCCGAGGATCACCCCGACCGAGCTGCGACGAACGAATGCGGAACCGTCTCCCTCCGAGAGGCTGATCGGCTCATCCGCCAACAGGATCGAGGCGTTGTCAGCGTAGTACTCGTAGATCGCGGCACAGAAATCGACCTCACCGAGAGCCTGCTCGACCGGCTTGCCCATCTCGCGGACGATGATCCCTGCGAGCTCACCGCGGCGCTCCACATGGAGCTCGCCCACGCGACGGACGAGCGCGGCGCGCTCCTCGATCGACGCCCCGCGCGACCACCCGCTGTGCGCCCGATCGGCCGTCGCGATCACGTCCACGAGCTCCGCATCACCGATCGTCACGTACGCCTTGACGAGTTCGCCCGTCGCCGGATTGGTCACCGCATAGTCGCTCACGCTCGTCCTCCTGTTCACAATTTCGCCGCACCACGACGTCTGGTTGGCGCAACACCGTCGAACCAGTGCCCGTCCGGCATACGCTCCTTCGGAGTCTAACCACGCGTCACTGGCAAGACGACAAGCGAGCGTGGCGACCGCTCAGTAGACCGGCGTCTCGCGCCAGATGCCCCACACCTCGCGCAGGACATCGCACATCTCGCCCATCGTCACGTCGGCCTGCGCGGCGCGGAGTATAACCGGCATCAGGTTCGTCGATCCGGCAGCCGCCTCCCGGAGCTCGCCGAGGCACTGCGCCGCGGCGTCCGCGTCGCGACGCGCCCGTAGGGCCCGCACGCGCTCCACCTGCTGCGGCTCGAGCATCGGGTCGATCCTGTGCAGAGGGATCGGCGGCTCCTCGCCGACCATGTGCACGTTGACGCCGACGATCAGCCGCTGCTTTGCCTCGACCTCGGACTGGTAGCGGAACGACGCCTCGGCGATCTCGGCCTGGGGGAAGTTCTGCCTGATCGCTGCGACCATCCCGCCGCGCTCCTCGATCTGCTCGAAGTACGCGTACGCCTGCGCCTCGAGCTCGTCGGTGAGCTGCTCGAGGTGATAGGAGCCGCCGAGCGGATCGATCGCGTTGACGACACCGATCTCGTGCGCGATCACCTGCTGCGTGCGCAGCGCTATTCGGACCGCGTCCTCGGTGGGGAGCGCGAGCGCCTCGTCGAACGAGTTCGTGTGCAGCGACTGCGTCCCGCCGAGCACCGCCGCGAGCGCCTCGATCGCCGTGCGCACGATGTTCAGCTCTGGCTGCTGTGCCGTCAGGGACACGCCCGCCGTCTGGGCATGAAAGCGCATCAGGAGCGAGCGCTCGTCCTTCGCGCCGTAGCGATCGCGTAGCACCGTCGCCCAGATCCGCCGCGCAGCCCGGTACTTGGCAATCTCCTCGAAGAAGTCGAGGTGTGCGTTGAAGAAGAACGACAGCCGCGGCGCAAAGTCGTCGATCGCGAGGCCACGCTGGAGCGCCCACTCGATGTACGTGAAACCGTCCTGCAGCGTGAACGCGAGCTCCTGTGCCGCCGTCGAGCCGGCCTCGCGGATGTGGTAGCCGGAGATCGAGATCGGGTGCCACAGCGGCATCTCGTTCGCGCAGAACTCGACCATATCGGTGACGAGCCGCATGCTCGGCTCGGGCGGGAAGATGTACTCCTTCTGCGCGATGTACTCCTTCAGGATGTCCGTCTGGATCGTGCCCCGCAGTGCCGCTCGCGGCACGCCCTGTTCCTCGGCGATACGGACATAGAAGGCGAGCAGCATCGCGGCGGGCGAGTTGATCGTCATCGACGTCGACACCTCGCCGAGCGGGATCCCCTCGAACAGGAGGCGCATGTCCTCGACCGAGTCGACCGCGACGCCCTCCCGTCCCACCTCTCCGAGAGACCGTGCGTGGTCGGAGTCGAGCCCCATCAGCGTCGGCATGTCGAACGCCGTCGACAGGCCCGTCTGGCCGTGGTCGAGCAGGAAGCGGAAGCGCTCGTTCGTCTCGCCCGCCGACCCGAAACCCGCGAACTGGCGCATCGTCCAGAGCCGACCCCGGTACATCGACGGGTAGACCCCGCGCGTGTACGGGAACTCGCCTGGGTACCCGAGGTCACGCTCGTAGTCGACGCTGACGGAGGCCGGTGTCGAGAGAGGTGCTACCTCGACCCCCGAGAGCGTCGAGAAGAGCTCGCCCGACCGGTCGGGCGTACGGGCGCACCGCTCGCGCCAGCGGTCGAGGCCCTGGGATCCTCCGGCGGTCATCGAGACGATCCTACTCCGGCGAGGTAGCGTGGCTGAGCGGCGGCGCGAGCGTCCCACGGCGGATCGTCACGACGACCGCTCCGACCGCGACGAGCACGACCCCGAACACGACTGCAGCGCGCCAGTCCGACGAGTCGATCAGCCAGCCTCCCGCAACGCTCCCGGCCGCGATCCCGATCGAGATCGCAGTGCCAAACCACGAAAACGCCTCGGCGACCGAGCCGACGGCTGCGACGCGTCCGATCTGCCCGTAGATCGCCGCGACGACCGGTGCGACGGGGATCCCTGCCACGAAGAAGAGCGCGGTCATGGCGGCCATCGAACTGGAGAGGAGCGGCAGTGCGAGGAGGGCCGCGAGCAGAAACGTGCCAACGATAATCCGGCGGCGATCGTCACGCGACGGACGCAGTGCGGCTACGAGGCCACCGAGGAGCGAACCGAGCGAGAACCCGGCGAGCGCCACGCCGGCAAGCGCTCTGTTTCCCTGCGCCTCGGCGAAGGCCGGGATCGCGATCTCCGCCGATCCGAAGCCGATTCCCATGCACAGCGAGAGCAGCGCCAATGTCCGCACACCCACCGAGGACAGCGCCCCGAGGCGGGAGGAATGACGATCCTCGGCCGGCTCGGATTCTCGTACGGGCGGCAGCCGCATGAACGCGAACGTTCCGACCGCAGCGATCACGGCTGCACCCGCAACGGCCGCCGCGGGATCGAATGTCGCGAGGATTGCCACGAGCAGCGGGCCGCCGACGAAGATCACCTCCTGGAGCGCCGCATCGAGCGCATACGCGGTTCTCGCGCCGTCCTCTCCGGCGACCGCCGGCCAGATCGATCGCATCACGGACGAGATCGGAGCGAGCGTCAAGCCCGATGCCGCAGCAAACACCGCGATCACGGGGATCGGGGCATCGACCGCACCGAGGATCGCAGTGGCGCCGAAGAGCGACGAGTAGAGAACGAGCCGACGTCTCAGGATACGCGCGGCCCCGCGCTGATCCACCTGCCGTCCACCGTAGGGCGCACCCACGGCAACCGCCACGGCATAGGCGGCTGCAACGAGGCCCGCTTCCCCGTAGCCCGCGCCCGTCGCGCGCACGAGCAGCACGAGCGACAGCGCACCCATCCCGTTCGGAATCCGCGCGACAATGCTCCACGCGAGAAGCGATGCGGCGTAGCGGTTGCCGAAGAGCTCGCGGTAGCGCGCGACGCCTCGCGTTTCATCGCCCAGCGGCACTGTCAGGAGGGCAGTTCGACGGCCGACGGCGCAGGCCCGGGCGGATCGAGAATCTTCTGGCGCCGATTATCGAGCCAATCGATCACGATCACCTGAATCGAGCCGGCGACCGGGATTGCGCCAAGCGCGCCGACCACGCCCGCAAGCTTCGCGCCCATCAGGACGGCGACCAGAACGATCAACGGCGACAGCCGTACCGTGCGGCCGTAGACGAGCGGCTGGAGCACGTGGTTCTCGAGCTGCTGATAGAGGACGAAGAAGATCACGAGCACGATCCCGGCCGTCGTCGAATGCAGGAAGCCAACGGCGCTGACGATGATCGCCGCGAGTGTCGCACCAGCGAGCGGGATCAGATCGAGCAGCGCGACGATGAGGCCGAGGGCAACCGCATACGGAACGCCGAGCACGAGCAGGACGGTCGTCGAGGCCACGCCTGCGATCAGGCTGATCGCGAGGTTGCCCGTGACGTAGCCGCCGACCGTGCGGTAGATGTCGCCGCCGACCTTCCGCCACCGCGGCTGCGCCGGCTCGGAGATGAGGCTGTAGATCCGCTCCACCCACATCGGGCCTTCGAGCAGCATGAACAGCGTCAGGAAGGCGATCGTCAACGTCGCGATCACCGCGTTGAGAATGCTCTTCGTCACGCTCAGCGCGGTGTTCGAGAGCCCGAGAACGCCGCCGACACCACTCTTCTCGATCGCCTCCCGTGCCTTCTCGACGATCTGGTATTCGCGCTCGAGGAACCCGAGCTTGCCCCGGCCGCTCGTGAGGTCGTCGATGTACCCGGGCACTGCATCGGCGAGGTCGTTGACCTCGCGGATGAGCGTCGGGACAAACGTCGCGGCGATCCCGACGATGACGAGGATCGCGCCGACGAAGACGATCCCTGCAGCCGGCCCCCGGCGCATGCCGCGGCGGACGAGAACCTCAACTGCGGGGTTGAGCGCCATCGCGAGAAAGACCGCGATCAGCACCCAGATGATCACCGAGCGGGTGACCCAGAGAACCTGGAGCACGATCGCGGCGGCGAGCACGACCCCGATCACGGTGAGGATCGCGCGCGGGCGAAAACGGACGACGCGTTCGTCGAGCATCACCCGAGGATAGGGGGAGCGCTGGACGACCCCGGTGTGACGGGCTCAGCGAGCGGTGATGACGAGCGGGGCGCACAGGGCGCCGGTCTTCTCCCTCACGGGAGCGCCCGTGGACGACCGGAACGCAATCGACGTTGCGAGATCCTCACATTTCGCGGCGATGTGCCCCGGCCCGGCAGGCCTTCTTCGTGAGCAGCCCGTCGCGACAGAGCTCCGGCACCGGGGCGTGCACGGCGAATGCACTCCGCAGGTCTCGCGTGAACCAGAGATGGAGCATCTCGCTCCCCTGCGCCTTCTTCACGCCCGGCGGGCACGTGCCGTCGGGCCGAGGCGTGAGCCCTCGCTTGATGCCCTTCACGCAGACGATGTGCGAATGCCAGCGCGTCAGCGGGCCTCCCGGCGTTGGCCCCAGCACGCCGCGCGCCACGCTGAACATGGCGCCGACGAGCCGCGGCTTCCGCCCCGGCTCGGTCGCGTAGATCAGCGACTCCGGTCTGCCCGGGTCGAGGTCGTGGTGATCAGCACTGTTTCGGCGGTGCTCTGCGTGGAGGTATCCGACCGCGTCATCGCCTGGGGCACGAGCTGCGAGGTCGGCATTGAAGCCGTTCGCGGCCGCCGCATCGACATCACGCCATCGCGCCGTGGTCACGCGGACGCGGCGAAGAAAGGCCGCCGCAGCACGTCGCTGCGTGGGCGTTGCCAACGAGACATCCGGGTACTGGCGAAGGTGGTGCGCGAGACCGCGCAACGTCC
>JANOFZ010000028.1:0-8847 GCA_031413935.1 Thermoleophilia bacterium
CGGTCGTAGTCGCCCTGGTAGTGAGCGAGGACACCGTTCCCGCTCAGCACGCGGGCGCGAGTCAGCGATGCATCAGGTGAAGCCGCGAGCGCCGCGTCGAGCCAGAGTCGGCCCTCGCTCAGGTACCCACGCTCGAACCAGAAGCGCCAGAGCACAGCGCAGAGCTCGAGTGCCGTGATCGGGTCTCCCGCGTCCAGCGAGAAGCGCAGCGCCGCGCGAAGGTTGTCGTGATCGGTCTCGAGCGTCGTCCGCCACATTGCCCGGTCGGAGACAGCAAGGCCCGAAGCGGCTGTCCGAGCAAGGGCGAGGTAGTGAATCGCGTGAGCGCGTCGGACTTCCTCGGCCTCCGCGGTTGTGCCGAGCAACTCGCCTGCGTACTCGCGAATCGTCTCGAGCATGCCGAAGCGCTCACCTTCCGCACGCAGAAGGCTCTCGTCCACGAGCGAGCCGAGGCCCTCGAGATCTCCGCCGCACACGTCCTCTACCGCCTCGAGGGAGCATCCCCCTACAAAGACGGAAAGACGGCGGAAGAGCATCCTCTGGTCTCCGTCGAGAAGCTCATAGCTCCAGCCGATCGTCTCGCGCAACGCTTGATGCCGGGCAGGCGCATCGCGCGAGCCTGACGTGAGGAGCTCGAGGCTGCGCTCCAGACGACCGAGCATCGCAGTTGGAGCCAGCAACTTGACGCGTGCCGCGGCCAGCTCGAGAGCGAGCGGCAGACAGTCGAGCCGGTCGCAGATCACGCCGATCGCGACGAGCTCAGCCTCGTCTGGCTGGAAGTCCGGTCGCACGGCACGTGCTCGATCCAGGAACAACGCGATCGCGTCGTCGCGAGTGAGCGGATCGAGCGAGAGCTCCTGCTCGCCACTCACTCGCAGGCGTGTGCGGCTCGTCACCGCGACCTTGAGATCGGGGCTTGCGGCGACGATCGCGGCAAGCGCTGGGGCGGCGTCGACGACCTGCTCGAAATTGTCGAGAACGAGCAGTAGCCGCCGGCCCTCGAGATGTGCGATCAGTCGTTGGTCGAGGTCACCCTCGCCGTCGAAGAGCCCGAGCGACCGCGCGATCGTCCCGACTACGTGGCCGGGGTCCCTGACAGACTGGAGCGGCACGAAGACGACTCCATCGGCGAAGTGGTCTGCGGTCTCGAGCGCAACCGCCTGGGCAAGCCGGGTCTTGCCGATGCCGCCCGGGCCGGTGACCGTGAGCAGGCGGACGTCATCCCGACGTAGGAGCGTCGCCGCGTCCGCCACGCTCTCCTCGCGCCCGATCAACGTCGTCATCGGCGCGGACACGGTCTCAGCCTGCCATGAGCTCGTACAGGCGCTCCGCCATGGCGATGGCGAGGTCCGGGTCGTTGATGTCGCACTCCACCTCGTGCATCTCCACACGCGAGGGGTCGATCAGCTTGCGCAGCCCTTCCACCAGCGCGGCATCCGCGTCGGCATCGTGGAAGTCGGCCCCCGGGGTCGAAAGCGGGGAGAACCCACGAAGTGGTACGAACAGGGCCACCGGGCCGGTGGCGGCATTGAGCTTTCGCGCGATCACCCTTGCGAGCGAGGCACCTTCCTCCGCCGTCGTTCGAGCAGCGGCCATGTGCTCGTCGTGGCGGTAGATCCAACGGGAGCGAAACTGCTCGGGCATCGAGTCCGGAGGTCCGAGGGCAATCAGGTCGAGTCCACCGAGGGAGACGACCTGTGGGATCCCGAGGCGCCCTGCAACCTCGAGCCGCTCGGGACCCGCCGGCCAGACGCCGCCGGCGAGCTCGCCGACGAGCTCGGTCGGGGTGACGTCCAGTACTCCTTCGACGAGACCGGTCCTGATCAGCGCCTCCATCGAGTCGCCGCCCGTCCCTGTCTGGTGGAAGACGAGCACGTCGTAGCCGAGCTCCTCGAGGCGCTCCCGGGCCGTCGTCACGCACGGCGTCGTGACCCCCCACATGGATGCTGCGACGAGAGGACGTGCCTCGTCGAGTGGGAGCTTCGGCGCCGTGGCCATGCCGACGAGCGTGCCGGCCGCGTTCACGAGTATCTGTGCGGAGACCCGATTGATCCCTGCCACGTCGACGACGGAGTACATCATCGTCACGTCTACCGTCCCGACGTAGGGGCTCGTATCACCCGACGCGACAGTGGAGACCATCAGCTTCGGTACACCGACCGGAAGCGCTCGCATCGCGTGCGTTGCGATCGTGGTTCCGCCCGTGCCACCAAGCGCACCGATCGCATCGAGCCGCCCTTCGGCCTTCAGGCGGAGGACGATCTCTGTTGCTCCGCGGCCCATCACCTCGATGGCCGCGCTGCGATCGCCGGCGTCGGCAAGGGCCTGCACGTCGGCACCCGCTGCAGCTGCGACCTCCTGGCGGGTGACGTCGGGATCGGTGAGCGGATCGCCCAGGATCCCGGCGTCGATGAGAAGCACGTCCACGCCACGCGCGGTGATGTGTTCGCGTACGAACGCGTACTCGCGGCCCTTGGTGTCGAGCGTGCCCACGAGGACGACAGTTGCTCGCCTGTCGGGTGACTCGCTCACACCGTTCCTCCCTCGTAACCGGCATCTGAACTGCTCTGCACCAGCATGACAGGTGCACGGTGCGGGGTCTGAGGCGCCCGGTGCGCCGTCCCCGAACGTTCCATCGGTAGCCGTAGGGGAGATGGCGCAGCCTCTCCCGGGACAGGGCACAGCAAACACTAGCCTCAGGGGCAAACAGGCGTAACGTTCTGAGACGCCGCACTAGCGACCACTCTGCCGGCCTTGAACACGCGATGAGTCAGTCGGCGCCGTCAGTACCATCGGCGCGTGTTCCTGAACCGAGCCCGCACCGGCCACCGCGCCTCACACCGCCGCACGATTCTCGTCGCTGTTCTCGCCGTCGCCGCCACGGCCGGTGCTGTCCCGGCTGCGTCCGCAGCAGATCGATCGACCGCGGTCATCGTCGTTCCGACGTTCGACCCACACGAGTACGCGGGCAGCGGCGCCGTCGGCCTGCTCGTACCAGGCGCGGGCTCGACCGTCTCGCGTGAGCGGGCGCTCGCGTCTCTCGTCAGTGGGCGAGTCGTATCGTCGCTCGTCGATCTCGACGGGAAGCCCACCCTGCAGCTCGCCGACGCTCCGGCCGAGACGACGATCTACGTCGCGCTACCGCCACCCGGATCGAGTCACAACGTCGTTCGCTACCCGGTTGCGATCGTTGGCCCGGGGTACCGCGGGCTACTGGCATCCGGATCGACGCGCATCGACGGGCTCGTTTCACTGGCGGATATCGCGCCAACGGCCGCCGCGATCGCTGCCGGAACGACGCCGCGGATCCGCGCGCGCGCCGACACCCAGGCTGCAGCGACGCTTGTCCGCCTCGACGTCGACCTCGCGCGCGCCCACGACGCGCGCACGGGTGCCACGCTCGTCCTCGTCGCCTGGCTCGTGGTGTTTTCGGCGTTAGGTGTCCTTGGCGGCTTCGCTCTTGCCGGGCGGGCCGCGGTTCTCGTTGCGCCCGTAGCGCTCGCGACCGCGATCGTGCTCCGCGCACTTGGCATCGACGATCCCACGGCAGTCGTCATCGCCCTGGCGCTCGTCGTGGGAGCAGGCTCGTTCCTTCTCGCGCTACGACGTGACGTGCTCGCTCCCGCGGTCGTCGCCTTCCTCTGCCTGTTCCTCCTGACCTTGACCGTCTGGCCCGACGTCAACGCGCTCGCTGCGATCGGGCCGCACCCCGATGGGGGCGGACGATTCTTCGGGGTCACGAATCAGGTCGGCACCCTGCTCCTTGGGCCGTCGCTCGCTGCGGCGGCGCTGGTCGGGATTGGTGGCGCGGTCGCGATCGGCCTTCTCCTTCTCATCACGGTGGGTTGGAGTCGGGCCGGAGCGGACGGAGGCGGCGTGCTCGTTGCCGCAGCGTCCTTTGCGGTTCTCCTGGCCGGGATGACCCGGACCCGTCTCACCCCCGCCCGTGTCGTTCTCGGCGTCCTCGGCGTGATTGTGCTCGGGCTCACGATAGTCGGACTCGACGCGCTCCTCGGTGGCTCGAGCCACGTCACCGATGCCGTCGGTGGTGGCCCGGGAACGTTGCTCGACGACCTCGACCGCCGACTTCGGATCTCGTGGGCCGGAGCCACGTCGGCCATCCACACGGCGTTCCTGTGCCTCCTCTCACTTGCCGGCCTCGCGTGGCTCGGCTGGAGAGGGCGACGAAGCCCCGTGATCCTGGCCATGCTCGTCGGCCTCGGCGTCTCGCTCGTCGTCAACGACACACCCGTGGACGTGCTCGGCTACGGCGCCCTCGGCTTGCTCGCACTGACGGCCTGGGACGAGACTCGAGCTATTGGCCTGCGCAGCGCGGCTTCGAACCGCCCCCGAGCGCTGCAAGAGCGCCCTGTGCGTTGACCGAGAGATCGAGAAGCACGACTCCGGCCCGGGCCGCCGTGAGCTGCACCGTGCCGTCCGTGGCTCGTGAGAGGCATCCTGGCTCTGCGCGCCAGTACGGCGACCAGTTGATCGCGACGCGGTAGCGCCCGGGTCGATCGAGGGTGACCGTGACGCTCGTCTGGTCGAGCTTCAGGACATCCGGGCTCCCTGGCCCGGTGATGATGCGCTTCGGGGCCGGAACGGCGTACACCGCCGTGTGCGCCGATCGAAAGACCGCCACGAGGCCGGATCGTCCGCTCGAGATCAGCGCTCCCTCCTCCTTCGCGCTGTAGTCGAGCGGGGCGTCCGGCAGGATCACGTACTTGACTCCCAGGGACCGCAGCCAGTTCACGTAGGCGGTGCGGTTCAGCCCGGAGTAGAGAACGTCGTTCCGAGGGAAGTCGTCCTGCCGGAACCAACCGCGTGCAATCGGGATCCCGGCCGCCGGAAGGTACGCAGCGGGCCAGTGCCCGACCGTATCGACCGCCTCGACCCGGTACGACGGGGAGAGGTTCGCCTGCAGAAATGCGATCGCAGGCGCCCAGTACGCAGGCTCGGCCGCCGCGTCCCGGCTGGTCTTCACGAAACTGCCCGCGAGCGGTGTGAGATTCCACGCCACGGCGAGCGCGAGAGCGAACAGCGCGAGTGGCAGCGGCCGCCAGCGTCGGAGCGAGAGCGTCAGGATCGCGATCGGGATCGCCGCGTACCTCAGCCGAGCGACGTTCTCGCCGAGCCCCGAGGGAACGAGATAGGCGGCCGTGCAGGCGACCAGGTAGACGACGTACGTCCAGCGCAGGACTCCGGCCGTTCGCACGCGCCAGGTGAGCAGGATGCCGAGACCACAGAACACGCAGGCCGCCGCAAACTCGGGCAGCGAGAACGGGTAGCGCCCCCCTGCCGGGAAGAGGCGAAGGAGGACGAGCTCGATCGAGGTCACGGCACAGAGGATCGCGAGCGGCAGCGCGAGCTCGGCTCCGCGTGACGATCGCGACAACGCGACGCCTGCGAGGACGACGGCGAGCAGCACGAACGCCACAGGGCTTGCCGCGAGGACGAGCAGGGTGAGGAGCGAGAACGGCCCGAGACGCCCTGTCTGTAACGCCCAGAGTGCAAGAAGGGCGAGTGCGATTCCGAGCGCGAAGGGGAAGGCACCGGAGAGCACCACGCCGGCCCAGACGACGGCGAACGAGCGGATCGCCCAGCGCGCATCCGTGCCCCATTCGCGCGTTGCGACGACGCCGAACGCGAGTGCCGCCGTCGCAACGCTGAGGACGGCAAGCAGCTTGATCCCGATCAGCGCCGCAAGTGGGTAGTACAGGAGGCTGTAGGTGACGAAGCTGTAGCGCCCCGCATACCAGAAGTTGTTCCAGATCCCGAACCCCTGATCCTCGAACACCGTGCTCTGATAGAGGTGCGCGGCAAAGTCACTGCCGGGCGGCCCGTACCAGGCGAGAACCGCGGCAAGCGTCGCCGCGACGCCCGCGACGATCAGGGTCTCGCGCGGGATCGTGCGGTCGGAGTGAGAGAGAGAAGTCATGCGAGGCCCGATCCTAGTGCAGCGGTGACAGGCTTCAGCCTGTCTCCCGGGTTAGCGCTCTTACACGGGCGCCAACGCCGTAGGATCTCCCGGTGACCACTTCCTACTGGCTCAGTGAGCCGACAGCGCCGTTCCCTTCCGTGATCGTCGACAACCCCGATGTCGTAGTGGTCGGTGCCGGCGTCACGGGGTGCGCTGCAGCGCTGCGGCTGGCACAGGCGGGCAAGCGCGTGAGGCTTGTCGATGAACGCGAGGTGGCAGGCGGCGCGAGTGGCCGCAACGGCGGCTTTGCCCTCCGTGGCATGCCCGCAGCCTTCGACGTCACGGCCGAATCGGTGGGACAGGACACCGCGAGCGGGCTGATGACCTGGACAGAAGAAGCCATCGACACGATCGAGAGCCTCGCGGGCGACTCGTTCCGCCGCGTCGGCTCGCTGCGGATCGCCGTCGACGAGGAGGAGCGGGACGAGCTCCGGGTCGAGTACGAGGCGCTCGTCGCCGCCGGGTTCGAAGCGGAGTGGCTCGACGGCTCCGACCTGCCGGTTCCGGGACAGTTTGCCGCGGGACTCCGCCATGTCCCTGACGGCGTGCTCCAGCCCGCGCGGTGGGTGCGACGACTAGCCGGCCTCGCGGCGGAAGCGGGGGTCGAAATTCGGGAGCACGCGCGTGTTGGATCCCTCGACGAACTGGGAGGCGCAACGGTCGTCGTGTGCGTCGACGGCTATCCGAGCGGCCTCCTCGGGTCGATCGAGGGCCTTGTGATCCCGACCCGGGGCCAGGTGATCGCGACGGAGTCGATCACCGAGCGTCTCTTCGAGGTGCCCCACTACGGCCGCCACGGCTACGACTACTGGCACCAGGCCGAAGACGGGAGAATCGTTGCCGGAGGCTTCCGTGACGTCTCGTTCGACACCGAGTTCACGGCCGAGGAGGAGTTGACCGAGAACGTCCAGCAGGCGCTGCGCGCGTTCGTGAACGACCTCGTCGGGCGAGAGCTGCGGGTCGACTACGCCTGGGCGGGGATCTTCGGGATGGTGATGGACTTCCTCCCGATCGTCGGTCGGGCCCCCGGGCTCGAGAACGTCTGGGTTGCCGGCGGCTACTCCGGCCACGGCAACGTACTCGGCTTCGCGTGCGGTGAGCTCGTTGCACAGGCGGTCGCGGGTGGAGATGCTCCGTTCCTGGACGTCTTCGATCCCGCTCGGCTCCTCAATGACGATGACTGACCGATCGTCCGCTCCCGGTCTTTCGCGTGTGCTGAGCGCGGTGTTGTTCGCGCTGTTTGGCGTTGCGTTTCTCGCGTGGTGGGTGGTCGCCGATCCGAGTCACGAGATCTCCGACACGCAGGACGAGTGGCCCTATGTGCTCGCGTTCAGCGGCGTGATCCTTGTCCTCGGAATCGCCGTGCCGCTGTACGCCCGTCTCGTCGGTGACGCGCTCGTGCGGCGGGTCTCGCTCGTCGTGGCCGGGGGCGCCTTCCTCGGGAGCGTCGCGAACGTTTTCGAGGATGGTCTCGGCATCGAAGGGGTCTTCTTCATCTTCGTTTTCAGCCTGTTGCTCATGAATGTGGGCCTCATCGCTCTGGTCATCTTGCTCGCCCGCCGCGGTCGCGGCGGCCGCCGACTCCTCGCGCTCGTCCCGGCAGGAACACTCCTCGCAATCATCTTCGCGGTCGAGGTCGGCGGTCCGCTCATGCTCGTGACCTGGCTCGGTGCGGGCGTTGTCGTACTTGCCGTGCCGGACAGCCCGGTTTTTCCGTCCGAGCGGCTCCCCCCGGGAGGAGAGACACCGGTCACGACGATGTGGCGCGACGCGCGCTGAGCGAGGCACAAGGGCGCCCGCACACACGTGGGCGTAGCTCGCTCGCGATCACTCATGAAGCCTCGCTACGTGTCTGACTCGGTTCGGTCATCACGGATGCTGGACGCCCACACTGCGAGGTCACGCCTGTCGACCACGGCCAGATGGGCGGCCTCGACCAGCCCGCGGAGCTCTCCTCCCGAGCAGAGCAGGACGTTGTCGACAACGTCTTCGGGGGGAGTGATCTCCGCGTAACAGTCGTGCCAGGCCATCTCCATGAGCTCGAGGACGCGGGAGACTGCACGGAGCGTCCTCGGGTCGTCGCCGAAGACGGCTATGACCCGAGGCTTCCGCTCCTCGAAGCGCACAGTCCGACCGATCGCCATCTCGGAATCATGTCACCTGGTAGCCGGATGGCGGGGCTTCTTGTTCTCCACTCGAACTGAACTCTCCTCGTGACGAGCTACTCGGGCAGCGGGCCGACGAACTCGATCCCGAACTCGAGAGCAGCTGCGTGAATTTGCTCGCCGTCGATCGACTCGAGTGACGGCAGGCCGCCGGGCTGCGACGGAGTCGTGATCGCACGGTAGAACTCCCCGTGACGTGGGGTCGTGAGGATGAGGTATCGCGCCGACTCCGACTCGATCCGGAATCCGTGGACTGCCCCTCCCGGAACGTGTGCAAACGCCCCGGGGCCAACTCGAAGGCCGGGCTGGTCACCGATGAAGAGCGTGATCTCGCCCTCGACCACGTAGAACGACTCCATGTCAGCGGGGTGCCGGTGGAGTGGGACGCTCTCGCCATGCTGCGCCCGTTCGTCGACGAGCGCGAATGCGCCGCCCGTCTGCTCGCCGGTCGCGAGAAAGAACGTGGATGTCTCACCCATCCAGCGGAGCTCGCTCTCGCCGGCCTCGTGGACATACGGTTCAGGTGTTGTCATTGCGCCCCCTTCGTCGTCTTGGCTGTGGCGGACTCTAGATGATTGATTCCGAATAGCCGCGAGCGCGGCAATTCGGAATCAACCATCTAGGCGACAGCACGGCGGCTTTCAAGGACGCCAATCGAGCCGAGGCGGACTACGCTCCGATGATGCCGTTGTTCGATCGCAC
>JANOFZ010000029.1:0-5948 GCA_031413935.1 Thermoleophilia bacterium
CCGCCACGCTCGTACTTCCGGTTCGACCCCGTCGCGATCGAGTACGAGCAGGAGAGCCTCGAGACGCGTGGTCACAACCTCCCGGAGGCGACCGCGTAGTGCCACTCACCGGTTTCACGATCCCGCGCTCACCCGGCGGACGGGCCTCGATCGTCCCCTACCCGCCGTGGCATTACGTCGGCGACTTCCTCGTCGTCGAGTACTGGGCCGATCCGGAGAAGGCGATATCGGTCCTGCCAAAAGGTCTGGACCCTCACCCGGACGCCGGACGCTGTGCGGCCGTGTTCGCCGACTGGCAGTCGTGCTCGGAAACGGGCGGAGAGCTGATCGACCCTTCCCGCTCGCAGTACAAGGAGGTGTTCCTCGTCGTCAACGCGCTGCTCGACGGCGAGGAGGTGACGACCTGCCCGTTCATCTGGGTCGACCGCGACTTCGCGCTCACGCGCGGCTGGTTGCAGGGCTTCCCGAAGAAGCTCGGCTCGATCTGGATCACGCGCACGTTCGGGCTCGAGAGCCCTGCCGATCCCGGCGTCAGGGCCGGGGCGACGTTCGGTGGAACGTGCGCCGCCTATGAGCGCCGTGTCGCCCAGGCAACGGTGACCCTGGAGCGGCTTTCGGAGACCGGGCCAACCCACAACGATCCGCCGATCGTCAACGTCCGGCATTTCCCCCGTCTCGAGGCCGGCCGCCACGATGACCCGGCGGTGCACGAGCTCGCGCGCTCTCGCAGTCGCGACCGGGTTGTCTCGCCGGTGTGGGAGGGCAGTGCGACGCTCGACCTCTTCGGCGCTCCACGCGAGGAGCACGACCTGCTCGCCCCCGTGAAGATCGGCAAGGGATTCAGATTCACGTTCGGCTACACGGTCGACGACCAGGAGATCGTGAAGGATCTGCGCGCGTGACTCGCGTCGCGCTCGTCACCGGCGGTGGCACGGGAATCGGCGCGGCGGTCGCCCGGCGGCTCGCAGCCGATGGGTACGCGGTTGCCGTCACAGGGCGCCGGCCGGGACCGATCGAGGAGATAGCGCGCGAGATCGGAGGCCTCGCGATCGTTTCCGATACCGGTGTGGTCTCCGACGCCGACAGGGCCGTCGCGGAAACGGTCGCCCACTTCGGGGCTCTGGATGCCCTCGTCCTCAACGCCGGCATCGGCGGAGAAGGGTCTTTGCTCGACCTTGACCCGGCCGTTTTCGAGCGGGTGTTCGCAACGAACGTGACTGGAGCCTTTCTCGTCGCGCGTGCCGCGATCCCTCATTTGCTCGACGCGCGCGGGGCGATCGTCAGCATTTCGTCCGTCGCGGGATTGCGCGCCGCGCCTGCGAGCCTCGCCTACTGCTCGTCGAAAGCGGCTCTCATGATGCTGACCCAGTGCATCGCGGTCGACCACGGGCCAGCGGGCGTACGGGCGAACTGCATCTGCCCTGGCTGGGTGCGCACGCCCATGGCCGACGGCGAGATGGACGCGCTCGGCCGAGGCTCCCGGGAGGAGGCGTACGCGGAGGTGACGGCCGACGTGCCTCTGCGCCGGGCGAGCTCACCCGAGGAGATCGCCGGCGCCGCAGCCTGGCTCCTCTCGGACGACGCCTCCTACGTCAACGGTTCCGTGATCCCCGTCGACGGAGGCGTCACGACAGTCGACGTCGGCACGCTTGCGTTCGGGAGAGTCGGGTGAGCGCGCCGTTGCACGTCGCCGGCATCGAGGTCTCGCCCGACCACTTCATCGGCGGCGAGCGCGTCTCGAGCGAGCAGACGTTCACGGACTACTCGCCGATCGACGAGCGGCCGCTCGGCGAGATCGCGCGCGGCGGGCAGCGCGAGGCCGACCTCGCCGTCGCGGCAGCAACCGAGGCGTTCCCCGCCTGGGCTGCCCTCGGGGCCGCTGGCCGAGCCGTCTACCTCCACCGGCTCGCCGACCTGATCGACGAGAACGTCGAGCGCCTCGCCCCCGTCGAGTGCGTCGACATGGCGATGCTGCTCCGCTCGTTGAAGGCACGCCTGATCAACCGCGGCGCCCGCAACTACCGGAGCTACGCCGATCTTGCGGTCGCCTACGAGGAGCGCGTCTGGGACTCGAACGGGACGCACAACCGCGTGATCCGGATGCCGAGCGGCCCAGCGGTGGTGATCACCCCGTGGAATGCCCCGTTCATGCTCTCGACCTGGAAGACGGCTCCGGCGCTTGCCGCGGGCTCGACGATGATCCTCAAGCCGGCCGAGTGGTCGCCGCTCTCGTGCTCGCTGCTCGCCGACCTCGTCGCCGAGGCGGGATTTCCGCCTGGCGTCTTCAACATCGTGCAGGGGATCGGCGAGGAGATCGGCGCGGCACTCGTCTCGAATCCCGGGGTCAGTCGCATCTCGTTCACCGGCTCGCCGGAGACTGCGCGCCACATTGGCGTGGCCGCGGCGAAGAACCTCGTCCCGTTCACGGGCGAGCTCGGCGGCAAGGGACCGCTGCTCGTCTTCGAGGACTGCGATCTCGAGGCCGCCGCGCGGAGGGCCGCCGGTCAGTTCGACGATGCAGGCCAGGTCTGTCTCGCAGGCACCCGGATCCTCGTCCAGGAGTCGGTAGCCGAGCCGTTCCTCGAGCTCTTCCACCGCTTCGCGGACGAGCACGTCCTCGGCGATCCCCGTTCCGACGACACGACGGTGACCCCGCTGATCCATCGCGAGCACTTCGACCGCGTCGCGGGTTTCGTCGAGCGAGCACGGGCGAACGGCGACGAGATCGTCCGCGGTGGCCGCCCCGCCGCGCGCGGTGGCCTCTTCTACGAGCCGACCCTTGTCGTGCCGCGGTCGAACGAGAGCGAGATCGTCCAGCGCGAGGTCTTCGGGCCGGTTTTAACAGTCCAGATCTTTTCGGATGAGCACGATGGCATCGCGCTCGCCAACTCGACGCCCTACGGGCTGTCGGGGATTCTCTACACCGGTTCCGCGGAGCGTGCAGAGCGGGTCGGAAGGGCGATTCGTGCAGGCACGGTCTGGGTCAACACGTTCCTCGTGCGCGACCTCACAGCGCCGTTCGGAGGGATCGGGATCTCGGGCATCGGGCGTGAAGGCGGCGACTTCGCGCTCGACTTCTACTCCGATCTGAAGACGCTGCAGATCGCCGAGAGGACGACGGCGTGACACGCACCGGGCTCGTCTGGCACGAGCGGATGATGTGGCACGACACCGGCTCGGGCGCTTCGGAGTTGCCCTCCGGTGGCTGGCTCGAGCCGGGCGAGCACTCCGAGAACCCCGCCACGAAGCGGCGCCTCAAGAATCTCCTCGATGCGACGGGCCTGACCGACCAGCTCCTCCTCTTGCCACCCCGTCCCGCCACTGTCGACGAGCTTCTGCGCGTTCACACCCCGGCGTACGTCGATCGGATCCGGGAGCTTTCGGTGGGCCGCGGCGGCGATGCCGGAAGCGAGACTCCCTTCGGCAACGGCTCCTTCGAGATTGCACAGCTTGCTGCCGGGGGCACGATCACCGCGATCGACGCCGTTCTCGACGGCACGGTTGCCAACGCGTATGCGCTCGTCCGCCCGCCTGGCCACCATGCGCTCCCCGACCTCGGAATGGGCTTCTGCATCTTCGCGAACGTCGCCGTCGGCATTCGGCACGCCCAGGCCGCGCGTGGGGTTGGGCGTGTCGCCGTCGTCGACTGGGACGTCCACCACGGCAACGGGACGCAGGCGGTCTTCTGGGACGACCCCTCCGTGCTCGCGATCTCCCTCCATCAGGACGGTCTCTACCCTGCACGCTCGGGTCTCCTCGCCGATACGGGTGGGCCTACCGCCGTCGGCACGACGCTGAACGTGCCGCTGCCGGCGGGGTCGGGAACAGGTGCCTACCTGGCTGCGCTCGACCAGGTTGTCGCGCCTGCGCTCGACGCGTTTGCCCCCGAGCTGATCGTGATCGCCTGCGGCTTCGACGCCGGCGCTCTCGACCCGCTCGGACGCATGCTGCTTCCGGCTGCTGCGTTCGGTGAGATGACAGGCCGGCTCCTCGCCGCTGCCGGCCGCCTCTGTGGAGGCCGCCTCGTCGCCTCGCACGAGGGTGGTTATTCGGCAGGGCACGTCCCGTTCTGCGGCCTGGCCGTGATCGAGACGCTGTCAGGGCGCTCCGCGGGGATCGACGACCCGTTCGCCTATCTGGCCCAGGTTCCCGGCCAGGCGATCGAGCCGCACCAGCAGGCAGCCGTTGATGCTGCTGCGGCGCTCGTTGCCGGCGTGCCGCGATGAGGCCAGGGCTCGTTCTCGTTCTCTCCGAGAACTGGACGCTGACTCCGCCGCGCGATCTGCGCGCACTCGTCGAGATGGCCGTTGTCGCCGAGGATGCTGGCTTCGACGCGGTCATGGTCAGCGAGCACATCGTCCTCGGGCCGAGTGCCGGGTCGAACGGGATCATGGGTAACCCGCGCGACTACGCGCTCCCCGGGAACCAGGATCCGGCGATGCCGTGGCCCAGTTCGCTCGTGCTCCTTTCGGCTATCGCGGCCGCGACGACGCGACTCCGGCTCGCTGCCTGCGCGGTGATCGCACCACTTCGGCATCCGCTCCTGCTCGCGCGGGAGCTCGGCACGCTCGACCTTCTCTCGGAAGGCCGCCTCGTCGTGCAGCCGACCGTCAGCTGGCACCGTGACGAGTACGAGGCGCTCGGTGTTCCGTTCAACGAGCGCGGCGCCCTGCTCGACGAGCAGCTCGCCGCGTGGGAAGGGCTCTGGCGAGATACGCCTTCGTCCTTCGCCGGCGAGCACTACGCCTTCGAGGACGTCTACCTCGAGCCAAAGGCGTGGCGGCCCGACGGGCCGAGGATCTGGCTCGGCGGCGAATCGGTGCATCCGAAGCTGCTCCGCCGGATCGTTCGCTACGCGCATGGATTCCATCCGCTCGGGCAGCCGTCCGACGAAGATCTGACGCTGCTTCGTGATGGGCTCACTTCGGCGGGCCGGGACATCTCGGAGCTCGAGTTCGTCGGCGGAATGCGGGCCGTCTTCCCGGACGACGAGAGCGCGTCACCGCTCGCACCGGCGATCGCCTCGCTGCCCGCCATGCAGGCGCGGGGTTTCACGACGTTCTGCATCAAGCCGTCGCAATTCATCGACGAGATCACCCTCTACCCGGCATGGTGTCGCGAAGTGGTGGAGCGGGTCGGGGAGCTCGGGACGTGAAGACCGAGGTCGCGATCGTCGGCAACGGCGTTGCGGGCACCGCCTGTGCGATGCGTCTTGCCCGGGAAGGAATCCGACCCGTTCTCATCGGGATCGGCCTTCCCATCGATCGGCCGCCGCTGACGAAGGCGTCGCTCGTTGACGGGGTTCCACGCCTGCTCTCGGATGCGGCGCGCCTTGCTGAGCTCGGCGTCGACCTTGTCGACGGGGCGGTTCTGGCGGCAGATCTCGGGACACGCACCGTCTGGGTCACGGCCGACGGGGGGGAAACGGTGATTGCGGCGGAGAACGTCGTTCTTGCCCCGGGACTCGCGTACTTTCCCCCGCCGGTGCCGGGCCTCGAAGATGCGCATGTCAATGCGAGCCCCTTTGGGTTCTGGCGGCTCGGCCCCCTGCTGACGAGTGGCCCGGTCGAGGTCATCGTCATCGGAGCCGGGCTGGTTGGAACCGAGAGCGCTGCAACGCTCGCGCAGGCCGGTCACTCCGTGACCCTCGTCGACATGCTCGCGCGGCCTCTCGACCGCCTCCACGACCCCCTGCCCGACCTCGGCCGCGAGACTCTCGACGATCTGGGCGTCACCTTCCACGGCGGTGTCGCGATCGAAAGCGCCACCGAGTACTCGCTCCAGACGGCCGCGCACGGCACGCTCGAGGCCGACGTGATCCTGGCCGCGACCGGTGGCGCGCCTTTCGCTCCCCCCGGTCTCCCGCTCGAGCCCGCACAGCTGCCACTCGCCGTGGAGGAGGACATGCTCGTTCCGGGACACGAGCGTGTCTACGCCTGCGGCGATCT
>JANOFZ010000030.1:0-1686 GCA_031413935.1 Thermoleophilia bacterium
AAGGATCTCGACAAGCCGTGGGTCGGCGGTGTCGTGGGACGAGCGCATCACGTCCTCGGCGTGGAGCTCGGGCGAGTCGTCGGCAGCGAACGCGGCCTGAATGCCGCCCTGCGCCTTGGAGGAGTTGTTCGCCTGGATCGAGCCTTTCGTGGCAAGAGCGACGCGGGCGCCGGCCCGTTCGGCGGAGACCGCGGCGGCGAGCCCCGAGGCGCCGCTGCCGATCACGAGCACGTCGAATCGCGCCGAGGGCTTCATGCAGGGAAGCGTACCACGGTTTGTTATTCGTTGCATTACAGAAGCTTATTTGTGGATGGATCCGATCTCGGGCTCGCGGTGCGATAGAATCGCCTCATGTCGCAGATCGCCGATGTCATGCGCCCGGACTTCATCGAGGTCGCTCCCGATGACACGCTCGGAGAGGTTGCCGAGCGAATGACCCTGCAGAACGTCGGCGCCGTCGCCGTCAAGGACAGCGGCAAGCTGATCGGGATTCTCACCGAGCGCGACTTGCTGAAGGCGATGGCGGCACGGGTGCATTCGAGCGAGGCGCGCGTGCGCCAGTGGATGACACATGATCCGATCACCGCCACTGCCGACACCGATGTCGAGGAGGCTGCGCGGGTCATGCTCGAGCACGGCTTCCGGCATCTGCCAGTGGTGGATGACGACGACCGCGTGATCGGAATCGTCAGCCTGCGGCGCGTCGTCAGCGCCGCCCAGACGACTGCCTGATCTACCTCCGGGCGTTCACGAACGCGACGAACTCCTCCGCAGCACGAGTCGCCACGCGCCCGGATGCCCGCACGAGCGAGATCTCGCGCGTCGCATTCATCCCCGCGAGACGCGCTTCGGCGAGCGTGCCCGCCGCAAGGTCCGACTCGACGGCTGTGCGCGAGATGAAGGTGACGCCGTAGCCGGCCTGTACCGCACTCCGCACCGATTCCTGGAGCCCGAGCTCGAGTGACGTCGCGAGATCGCGCAGCCTCACCCCCATCGCGCGTAGCTCGTCCTCGACGACCTGCCGGACGCCGGCCCCCTCCTGCATCACGATCAACGTCTCCTCGCGGAGCTCGTCGAGCTCGATCGTGCGTCCCGCGAAGGAGTGACCGGGCAGGCAGATCAGGATCACCTCGTCCTCGAGAATCGGTTCGAAGCGGACCGAGCGATGGCGGCGCGCGGCCCCGACGATACCGAGCTCGAGCTCACGGTTGGCCACGAGGTCGACAACGGTCTGGGTGTCGTGTACCTCGAGCGCAACCCGGAGATCGGGATGCTGCTGCTGGAACTCGCAAAGGAGAATCGGTACGGCAACCGCGGCCGGGCCTGTGGAGGCACCGATCGCAAGCTCTCCTGCGAGGGCGCCGACACCCTCGGCCGAGACCTCATCGAGCATCTGCTCCTCCAGCTGGAGGAGCCGTTGTGCGCTGCGGAACAGCCTCATCCCGGCCTCGGTCGGCTCGACCCGGCGACCGGAGCGATCGAGGAGCTGCGTCCCGAGCCGCTTCTCGAGCGACCGCACCTGCAAGGAGATGGCGGGCTGCGTGACGCCGAGTCGCTCGGCCGCCTGGGAGAAGCTGTGCAGTTCGACGACGGCGCAGAATGCCGCGAGCTGGCGGGTGTCCATAAGAAGAGCTTATCTCAGGGCAGCGATCAACCGTTGTATAATACATGGGAGTATATTACCTC
>JANOFZ010000031.1:0-1888 GCA_031413935.1 Thermoleophilia bacterium
GGCAAGACGGGAATCGCAGCTCGAGCGAGGATGTGTGGTCCGACGAGGTCGACGGCGACGATATCGTGAAGGATGTCTATTGGGATCTCGTCGATAGGGCCGAAGGCGACCGCGCCCGCGAATCAGATGACGCCGTCCAGGCCTCCGAGGGCCTCGGCAGCAGCTGTGATGAGTGGCTGGGCAGCGGCCGCGTCTGCGAGGTCGAACGCGAAGGCCAGACCTCCGTCGACGTCCGGGCCGCTGAGCCTGCTCGTGTCGCGCCCGGCCAGCGCGAGATGCGCACCGCGAGCCGTGAGCGCAACTGCAAGAGGCCGCCCCAGGCCGCCCGAGGCTCCAACGATCAGGATGCGCACACCGTCGAGCGACCTGGTCGGCGTGCGGGCGACGCTCACGGTGACGGTGTGGCGGTCGCATGAACCGCGGGATCAACCCGTACTCCCGTGCCCGAGTCGAGCTCGCGAACAACGGCGATGAGATCCTCGGGCGGCGTGCGATCGGCCGGGTCGGAGGCGCGGTGAATGAACGCAATGTGGCCGTTCCGATCGACGACGACGTCGACGCCGAGCTGGAGCGCGTCATCTCCCTTCGTCATGCTCGACCGCTCGCCGCTCAACATCGTCCGCACTCCCGATACCGCCACCCGGGGGCGCAGCATCCAGACCGGTTTCGGCCGGCGGGCACCGAGCGCCTTGTACAGCGTCCGCCTCGGGTCGGCGATCACGAGCGCGTCGCCGAGAGAGACCTCGTCACGCCACGCCGCAGCGCGCTCCGCACTCTGTGGCGTGACGATGACGAGCCTCGCACCTGCGGCCTCGATCTCTGCTGCGGCCTCCACGACACGGCGGAGGTAGGAGCGGCAGATGCCTCAGCCAGGGTGTCGTGCGAGGTACACGACGGCGGGATGCCCGAGGAGGTCGCGCTCGGTGACGGTTCTTGCGTCGGCATCGACCAGCTCGAATGCGGGAAACGGGGGCATGGGTGCATTATAACACGTTACTGGACATAACTTAGACACGATGGAGTAGGATGACTTTCATGTCGAGTGCCTTGCCTGGCCCAATAGCCGGTACGCGCGGCAATCACCCGCCGGGGACGACCTACGCTCGCGCTCGCTTGCGGCTCGGGATCACGTCCGTCGGGACGCTCGTCGTTCTCAGTGCCGTTCTCCTCCTTCTCGACGCTCCGGGAGCTCTCCTGCCGGACTCCTCGGCGTGGGCGTTCAGCGATGTCGGGTGGCTCGCGCTCCTCGTCGGCGCCTACGTTGCGGTCTCTGCACCGTTCGATCTCCTCGGCGGCCGGGTACTGCCGCACCGATTCGGACGTCCCGTGGCCGCTGACGGCTTCGCGCGTGTGTGGGCGCGCGGCGTTGCCGCACAGGGCGCGTGTCTCCTCGCGGTCGCCGTTGTTCTCCTCGCCGCAGGTCGAGCAATCGGAGATGCGGGAGTGCTCGTTGCGTCGTTGGTCCTCATGGGCTGCCTGCTTGCGACGCAGGTTCAACTGGCCGGGTTCGTCGGCGCCGTCCGTCGTGACGGAGACCGGCTGCGCGGTTCCGATCCGTCGTTCGTCGGCGGCATCGTCGGGCTGCCCGGATTTGATCGGACGATGCTTTCGGCTTCGTGGACCGAGGAGACGGCCGACATCCAGTCGGTGCGCCGTGAGGCCGTCAGGCGGAGCGGGTCGCGCACGCTCGGCGTGGTGACTGCAGCGCTCTTCACCTTCGTGGGGCTCGCCGCCGTCTTCCTGGGGACATCAGTTACGGCAAACTCGGTCGCCGGCGTCGCCACCCTCTCTCTCTGGATGACGCTCTGGTCGTTCCTCGGGCTGCTCGTCCTCCCGTCGCTCTCGCGCTCCGCCGTGATCGCAGCCGATCGATCAGCCCTCTCGGGTG
>JANOFZ010000032.1:0-6367 GCA_031413935.1 Thermoleophilia bacterium
CCACAGGTTCGTCGCCCCGCGCAGATACACTCGGCTGTTTACCAATGCGGGACTGGCGTGGAAGGTGTCGGCCAGCTTCGCACTAACATGGAAGCGGAGGCTGCTTCACGAGACGGGCTGGCCTGGCGGCTCCTGCCGCTCGTCCCGATTCTGCTCCTCGCGGCCGTCGTCGGCGCGTTCGTCTCGGGTGGCTCGTCGATCGTCGACCTGATCGGTCAGAACCCGCCTCCCCCCGACGTCGTCCAGATCCAGCGTGTCGAGTTCCAGCCGGGTGAGATCCGGATTCGCGTCCGCAATCCGCAGCCCGAGGAGCTGACGATCGCCTCGGTTACGGTCGACGACGCGATCGTCCCCTTCACGCTCGACGGACCGGCAACGCTCAAGCGGCTCCGCGCCAGCACGATCGTCGTCGCCTACGACTGGGTCGAGAACGACCCGATCACGGTCGGCGTCACGAGCTCGACCGGAATCGAGACGGTCTCGGAGGTCCCGGCGGCCATCGAGACACCGTCCGCCTCGGCGCGCGGCTTCTTCGGCTACGCCGTGATCGGGTTCCTCGTCGGCGTCGTCCCGGTCGCTCTCGGCCTGCTCTGGCTGCCCTCTCTCCGTCGAGCCGACCCCAAGTGGCTGGCTGCTTTCATGGCGCTCACGGGCGGGCTGCTTTCGTTTCTTGCCGTCGAATCGCTCGCGGAGGCATTCACGCTCCAGGCACAGCTTCCCGGTGCCCTTGGCGGAGCGGGGCTCGTGCTTCTCGGCGTCGCCCTCAGCGCACTCGGCATGACGTTCCTCTCGGGCCGTCTCGCCCGCAGCAAGACCGGTGCTGCCGGGCTGGCGCTCGCGATCCTCGTCGCGATCGGGATCGGCGTGCACAACCTGGGTGAAGGTCTCGCGATCGGGACATCGTTTGCCTTCGGCGAGCTTCAACTAGGAAGTTTCCTGATCGTCGGCTTCATGATTCACAACGTCACCGAGGGCCTTGCCATCGCAGCCCCCGCAACCGATGCACGTCGTGTCAGCTTCCTCCAACTCATCGGGCTCGCGGTGATCGCCGGTGGGCCGGCAATCCTCGGAACCTGGATCGGCGGCTACGCGTCGAGTGACGTCCTCGGAGTGCTCTTCTTCGGAGCGGCAGCCGGCGCAGCCCTGCAGGTCGTCTTCGAGGTCGGCCGTTTCGTCGCGCGCCGCGCACCTGGAGGGCTTCGCTCCGGGTGGGTGATCGGGGGCTACCTCACGGGGATCCTCGTGATGTACATCACCGGGCTCTTCGTCGGCTGAAAGAACCCCGCAGCCGCCAGAGCCTCGATCGGTAGAAACCCCTGAGCCAGACCAGTGTCTGACCGGCTGCGCGTACGGCGTGCACGCGCAAGGATAGGTGCACGCACCCACGAACGATTCGGAGGCAGTGATGGTATCGAGCAAGGAGTTCACAATCGAGGACGCCCGCCGGATCGGAACGGAGATCGGGATCGAGTGGGACAGCTCGCCCTTCGGCGTCGGCCAGTACCTTCTCGGGCTCGAGGTCGAGCTCGAGCACGGTGCACGAGACGCCGAGACGAACGTCACGGACGACGACGACCTGACCACCGGCAAGATCGCCTGGGCTCATCTGAAGGAGCTCCCCGACTACTACACGCGGCTCGCGGTGATGGAGGCCGACGCGGGCAGCTGACTCCTCGCACTTGTCGCGTTTGCGAACCGCGCGGAACTGGGACACTGTGCGGATGGCTCTGCCGCTCTCCTCCGCACGTGCTCTCTGGGAGCCGGCGGGCACCTATCTCAACACCGCGACGTATGGCCTCCCACCGCGCCCCGCCTGGGATGCGCTGCAGGCAGCCCTTGACGACTGGCGCACCGGGCGCACGAGCTGGGAGCGATGGGGAGATTCGACCGACAGGGCACGCGAATCCTTCGCGCGCCTGATCGCGGTCGATCCTGCAACGGTGGCAGTCGGTGCAACGGTGTCCGGTCTGGTCGGGCTCGTCGCTGCCTCACTGCCGAACGGCTCACGCGTTCTCACGCCGGAGGTCGAGTTCACCTCGACGCTCTTCCCGTTCCTTGTGCAGGCACACCGCGGCATCACGGTGCGGATGGTTCCTGCCGCCGGGTTGGTTGACGCAATCGACCAAACGACCGACGTGGTCGCCTTCAGCGCCGTTCAGATGGCGACCGGCGAGGTCGCCGACCTCGAGGCGATCGCAGCGACGGCGCGTGCCCACGGGGCGGTGACGGTGGTCGACGCGACGCAGGCGTGCGGCTGGCTCCCCCTCGACGGCTCACTGTTCGACATCGTGGTCGCCGCCGGATACAAGTGGCTCCTCTCGCCCCGGGGCACCGCCTTCATGGCCGTCTCGCACGACCGGCTCGACGACATCGTCCCCATCGCAGCCGGGTGGTTTGCAGGGGAGGACGTTCATGCGACGTACTTTGGGCCGCCGCTGCGACTCGCCGCCGATGCGCGCCGACTCGACACGTCGCCTGCCTGGTACAGCTGGGTCGGCGCTGCTGCGGCGATGGCCGTGATCGAAGAGATCGGTGTCGATGCGATTCATGCTCACGATCTCGCGCTCGCGAATCGCTTTCGCGCAGGACTCGGGATGGAGGCCGGAGATTCGGCGATCGTCTTCGTCGATGCACCCGGAGCAGAGGACCGGCTGGAACAGGCCGGGATCAGGGCTGCGGTGCGAAACGGGCGGTTGCGGACATCGTGGCACCTCTACAACACCGAGGATGAGGTCGAACGAACGCTCGAGGCGCTAAAGATATAGGCCGTTTGACGCGGCGTGCGCTACGCCCGGGCTGCAGCGACGGCGAGCAGGTCGTCCCAGGGGCAGAGCTTCACCCGCGGTCTGCCCTGTTCTTCACCCCGGGCTCGCTCGACGGCGTCGATCGCCTCCCAGCCCGAGTAGCTGACCGGCGTCACGCCCTTCGCGAACAGGACCTCGGTGGTCTCGCCGCTTCCCCGCTGCGAAAGCAATCCCGCCTCGACGTCCGCAAGTAAGAGCTCCACCGTCTCCGTCGCGTCCTTCTTGTTCGTGCCGATCACTCCACTCGGGCCGCGCTTGATCCAGCCGGTGCAGTAGAGCCCGGGGACCCGAGCACCGGCACCGTCGAGCACGCGGCCCTGGTCGTTCCGGATCGTCGCACGCCGCTCGTCGAACGGAACACCCGTGATCGCCGTGCCGCGGTAGCCCACGCTTCGGAGAACGATCCCGCAGGGAATGATCTCGCGCTCCGCGGTCGGTACGGCGCGGATCTGGCCATTCTCGTTTGCGACGAGCTCGTTGCGGACGACCTCCACCGCTTCGACCGCCCCGTCACCCAGGATCGCAACGGGCGAAACGCAGAAGCGGAGCACGACGCGTTTCTCCTTGCCGCTCGTCGGAGCAGACACGACTTCGCGCAGGACCTCGACGTTGCGACGGGCGAGGGCCGTGTCCTCCGCGAGCGCAGCCGCGCTCACCGGATCGAGCTCGAGATCGGCGGGGTCGACGACGAGATCGGCCCCCGCGAGCTCTCGCAACTCCTGCAGCTCGGGCGTCGTGAACGCCGCCTGCACGGGGCCACGTCGCCCGAGAATGACGATCTCCTCGATCCCCGAGCCGAGAATCGCGGCAATCGCCTCGTCGGTCGTGTCGGTAGGGGAGATCTCCTCGGAGGTGAGAGCGAGCATGCGGGCGACGTCAACGGCGACGTTCCCGTTCCCGATCACGACCGCGCGCTTCCCGGTGAGGTCGAACGGGATGCCCTGGAAGTCGGGGTGGCCGTTGTACCAGGCGACGAACTCGGTTGCCGCCCACGAGCCGGGAAGATCCTCGCCGGGAATGCCCATGCGGCGGTCAGCCTGGGCGCCGTACGCGTAGATCACCGCGTCGTAGAGACCCGTCAGCTCCTCGTGAGAGAGATCGCGTCCGACGTCGACGTTGCCGAAGAACCGGAATCCAGGGCGCAGCGCGATCTTCTCGAAGGCGCGTGAGACGGACTTGATCTTGGGGTGATCGGGCGCGACACCGAGGCGAACGAGCCCCCACGGGGTGGGAAGCCGATCGAACAGGTCGACCTCGATCGGCGGATCATGCGTCAGAAGCTGCCCGGCGGCGTAGAAGCCGGCCGGCCCAGACCCGACGACAGCAACGCGAAGAGCCATCCCGCAATCCTAGAGGCTTGATTTCAGCGCCACGCTGGAGGAACCTTGTGCCAATGTGTCACAAGCCTCTGCAGACGCCGATGCTTGCCACACAGAGGGCTCGTGCATCGTAAGGAGCCTCATGACCGACAGGAGAAAACGGGACCGAACCGTTGCTAGTGCGAGCAGCCGGAGCCGCAGCCGCCGATGTTGGCGTCGGGGGCGGTTTCGCCCTCTGCGCCTTCTTCCACCTGGAAAGAGTGGCCGCAGCCGCACGAGGAGGCGGCGTTCGGATTGTCGATCTTGAAGCCCGACTCCTGGAGACCGGTGAGGAAGTCAACGGTTGCCCCCTTGAGATACGGGACGCTGAAGGGATCTACGACGACGTTCACACCCTCGAGCGAGAGCTCGAGGTCACCCTCGGCCGGCTCCGTGTCGAAGCCAAGGCCGTACTGGAAGCCCGAGCAGCCGCCACCCTGGATCGCGACGCGCAACACCATCGTGTCACCGTCCGGCTCCTCCGCCATCAGCTCGCGGATCTTTGCTGCAGCCGTCGGCGTGATCGAGAGAAGGGTGTCTATGGGGCGCTCCTGGATCTCCATGTCTCCAATCGTAGCCGAACGGAGTCGCGCGCTCGGGAAGGCCGGAGTTTGTAACACCTGTTTCCCGATCAGATAGCGGCTTGCACATGATCTCGTGCAAGAGACGGCTAGGTGCTAGGTTTCGCGCAAAGGCTCCCCGCCGGGGATGAACCCGCATGCTTTCGGACTGGCTTCCGTTTCTGATCTACGCATTCTTCGCGGCGGTGATTCCCGCCACGATGATCATGGGCTCGTTCCTGTTCGCGACCCGTCCAACGTCGCGGACGAAGCAGCGGATGATCCCGTTCGAGTCCGGCGTCTCCGACGGGCCGCCCGCCCAGGATCGCCGCTTCACCGTCAGCTTCTACCTCACCGCAATGCTCTTCATTCTCTTCGACATCGAGATTGTCTTTC
Source organism: Thermoleophilia bacterium (assembly GCA_031413935.1). GTDB lineage: Bacteria > Actinomycetota > Thermoleophilia > Gaiellales > Gaiellaceae > Gaiella. Next base: position 5,119 of record JANOFZ010000032.1, read on the forward strand.
TCTATCCGCTCGCGATCCAGCTCAACGCGCTTGGCTGGTTCGGGCTGATCGAGTTCCTCACCTTCATCGGCATCCTGCTCGTCGCCTATGTGTACGTCTGGCGGAAGGGCGCGCTCGAATGGCACTAGAACCGCGTTTTGCAGCGTCGCGTTTGTTTGCCCCTGAGGCAGGTCGAGCATCAGACCGCTCCCGGGAGAGGCATGCGCCTCTCCCCTACGGGATCTGCTTTCGATGTCGCGGAGCGACACCCTGATGCGCAAGCTTCCACTGATCAGCAACCGTCCTCTGGCGAAGGCCGGGCTGAACTCCGAGCGCACGTTGATGCCGAACAAGGGGCCTGGTGTCTTCGAGGAGGAGATCGACGGGATCGAGGACGCCCTCGGGATCACGACCGTGGAGAAGGCCGTCGCATGGGCGCAGGCCAACTCGATGTGGCCGGACACCTTCGGGCTCGCGTGCTGCGCGATCGAGATGATGTCGATCGTCTCGTCCCGGTATGACATCTCCCGCTTCGGGATGGAGCGCTTCAGCTCGTCGCCCCGCCAGGCCGACCTCCTCATCGTCTCTGGCCGCGTGACGCACAAGATGGCCGCTCCGCTCCGGCAGGTCTACGACCAGATGCTCGAGCCGAAATGGGTGATCGCGATGGGAGCCTGCGCGAGCTCGGGTGGGATGTTCAACAATTACACCGTCCTCCAGGGCGTCGACAAGATCGTGCCCGTCGACGTCCACGTGCCCGGCTGCCCGCCGCGTCCCGAGGCGCTGATGGAAGGCATCGTCCGGCTGCACGAGAAGATCAAGGCCGGTGTGCCGCCCGCGTACCAGATCCGCGGGGTTGCGCAATGACAGCGGTTGCGCAATGACAGCGGTTGCGCAGTGAGCTACGACGGCGTACCCGGCCTCGTCGAGACGACGGGTAGCCATGGCGAGACAACGCTCGTCATCGACCCCGCCCGCATCGTCGAGGCATGCACCACCATGCGCGACGAGCTCGGCTTCAACTTTCTTTCCGATCTGACACCGACGGACTACCTCGGCTGGGGAGCACGCGGGGTGTCGGGGTACATCGGGACGCCCGGCGGCCGCGACATGCACGGGCCGGGGACGCAGGGGCTCGCGCGCGTGCCGGACGCAAAGCCGAAGCGCTTCGCCGTCAACTACCACGTGCTGCGACTCTCGGACGCTCCCGTGCGTGTGCGGCTGCAGGCCTGGCTCGACGACGGCGAGGAGATCGATAGCGTTGTCCGCG
>JANOFZ010000033.1:0-2250 GCA_031413935.1 Thermoleophilia bacterium
CCGACACACGCAAACTGGGGCCACGACAACCGCACGGCCTTCTGCCGGGTTCCGAACGAGCGTGGCTCGAGGGCGCGCGTCGAGGTGCGCACGGCCGACGGCGCTGCTTGCGCGCACCTGATGATCGCGGCGCTCCTGCTCGCGGGCCTCGACGGCATCGAGCGCGGGCTTGCCCCACCCGAGCCCGTCGTCGGTGATGCCTATCGCATGGACGACGCCCACGCAGGATCGGCGCTTCCCTCCGATCTCGGAACTGCGCTCGACGCTCTCGAGGCGGACACGGTGCTCACCGAAAAGATCGGCAAGGGCCTCGTCTCCACCTTCCTTGCGATGAAGCGGTTCGAGGTGGAACGGTTCACCGAGGCCGTCGGCGAGCTCGACGTCGGGGTCGTTACCCAGTGGGAGATCGACGAATATGCTGCCCATCTCTAGCCCCGAGGGACGCTGCGTCAGCGTCGAGCACGACGGCGAGGCGCGCTGGGGACGCCGCGTCGGCGAGGAGATCATCCTCTCCGACGGTCTCCGGATCGCGGAGGCGTCGGCGGACTATCTCGCTCCGGCCCACCCGTCGAAGATCCTTGCCGTGCATCTCACGTACGGGAGTCGCGTCCGCGAATACGAGGCGAAGACGCCGCCCGAGCCCTCGTACTTCATGAAGCCGCCGTCGACGCTGAACGGGCATCGCCGGCCTGTGCTGATGGCCCGCGGCGCGCGATTCCTCAACTACGAGGGCGAGCTCGCCGTGATCATCGGGCGCCGGATGAAGGGCGTGCCGATCGAGGAGGTGCTCGACTACGTTGGCGGATATACGTGCGCGAACGATGTCGGGATGCACGACTTCCGGCACGCCGACCGTGGCGCCATGCTTCGCGTCAAGGGCCACGACGGCTTCCTCCCGCTCGGGCCGGAGCTCGTGCCCGCGGCCGAGTTCGACCCGACCGACTTCACGCTGCGCACCTACCTCAACGGCGAGGTGGTGCAGGAGGCAACCGCCGACGACCTCCTCTTCCCTGTCTCCTACCAGCTCGCCGATCTGTGTCGGCTGATCACCCTCGAGCCGGGTGACGTGATCCTCACCGGTACGCCTGCCAACTCGCGGCCGATGAAGCCCGGCGATGTCGTCGAGGTCGAGATCTCCGGTATCGGGCGCCTGACGAACACGATCGAGGAGTGGGACGTCGACCTCGCCGGCGCGGGAGAGCAGATGCAGGTCTCGGCGCAGACGCTTCACGTTGCGCTCGCGATCCCGGAGGACGAGGCGGAGCGGATGGTCGCGGAGGGGCGCGAGGCTTGATCGAACTACGGCGCATCGACCACGTCTGCCTCGGCGTCACCGACGTGGACGAGGCGGCCGCGCGCTGGGCGGTTCAGTTCGGGCTCCTCGATCGGGGTCGCGAAGGGGGACGCGCGCTTCTCTCGTGCGACGACGAGCCGTACAGCCTCGAGCTCGCACAAGCGGAACATCCGGGGCACGATCACACCGGCTTCGAGCTCACCCGCAGTTGCTCACTCGATGACGTTCGCGCCCACCTGCGGTCGCTCGGAATCCACTGGCAGGAGCTGGACGGAAGCGTCTTCCTGGTCGACCCTGACGGACGGGGCGTGCAGATCATGCCGTACCGCAACCAGGAGCCCTGGGTCATCCACGCCCGCCGGTCGACGACCGTTCGGCCGGGGGCGCCACGAAAGCTCGGCCACGTGAACTGCCTCAGCTCCCACTTCGACGAGTCGACCCGGTTCTACACCGATGTCCTCGGGATGACGGTGTCGGACAGGCTGGGCGAGGCCGGGATCTGGTTCCGGATCAACACCGACCACCACGTGATGGCGCTGATCGACATGACGCCTGGCCACTTCCACCATCTCGCGTTCGACACCGTGGACATTGGCCAGATGCGCGACCTGCTCGACCACCTCGCACGGCACGGCCGTTGGCTCGGCTGGGGGCCGACACGACATGGAGTCGGTGGGAACATTGCGAGCTACGTACGGATCGTCGAGGAGGAGTGTTTCGTCGAGCTCTACTGCGATATGGAACAGCTGCAGGTTGACCACGAACCGCGGGTCTGGCCCGACGATCGCTACTCGTCGAATACCTGGGGGCCGCTGCCGCCACGCTCGTACTTCCGGTTCGACCCCGTCGCGATCGAGTACGAGCAGGAGAGCCTCGAGACGCGTGGTCACAACCTCCCGGAGGCGACCGCGTAGTGCCACTCACCGGTTTCACGATCCCGCGCTCACCCGGCGGAC
>JANOFZ010000034.1:0-13195 GCA_031413935.1 Thermoleophilia bacterium
AATGTAGAGATAGGACCAGTGGGTGAGCGTGAGCTCGAAGCCGATCAGTACCGCGGCGCTCAGCGCCGCGAGCTCGAGCGGGCCCTTGCGCTGCGGGATCACCGCGACGACGCCGGCGAGCGCGAGCACGCCGACCTGGAGGATCAGCTGCACAGCACCCAGGTCGGGAATGCCGCGCGCGTGGTACTGGCCCCAGTCCCAGGGCGAGAACGGCGAGCCCCGGTCGAGTTGATAGCGGAGCGTGTTCTCGCCGAACGTTCGCACGGTGTCGACAAGGCTTGGCTCGAAGAGCAGAATCGAGAAGGCAGCGAGCGCCGCCAGCGCGAACCCCGCGGCGAACCGCGCAACTCCTCGCCGAGACAGACCGTCTGGATAGGTAAGCCAGAGGGGTGCGAGAAGAAGGGTCGCGAACTTCGTCCAGCCCGAGAGCGCTACGGCCGCACCGCGGGCGACCGGAGACGTCGAGAGCCAGAAGCCCCAGATCAGGATCGCGGGCATGATCGCGTCGTTCGTATTCGAGTTCAGCGCATACGCCGTGAACGGGAAAGCCATCCAACCGAAGACGAGAGCCGCTGCGAGCGGCGGTCCTCCGAATCGCCGACCCACGAGGAACAGGCCGAGGACGCCGAGCAGGTCGAAGGCGATCGCCGTCGCGTGAGCCGCCGGCAGCGAGTCCCACTTCCCTGACCAGGGGAAAGCAAGAACAGCCGGAACGTACGCGAGGTAGGCGACCGGCCCGTACGTATCCCCGCGGGGAAGGGACGACTCGCAGCGACCGTTGTCCTGGATCCAGTCGCGGATCGAGCCGTCCGCGTCCTTCTTGCCACACGACCGCTTCGTCCCCTGGACTGGCATGTTCCCGTAAGGGGCACGCCCATCGAGGATCCGGTCACCACCGATCACGCCGGCGTATCCGACGTCGATGACTCCCCGGGGTGTCTCGAGGTTGAGGCCGACGCGGAGACCACCCAGAAAGACGGCAACCGCCGCGAGCAGCCAGACGGGCCAGAAGAGCACGGGCGCGGGGGCGCGGCCGCGAAACCCGATCCAGCACATACGGACGAGAAGGTACGCGAGCGGGGGCACCGCGAGCGGCGCACTCCGGAAAACCTCACCACGGTTGAAGAACCAGAGCGAGAGACCGAACGAGAGCAGCGCAAGCAGGTCGAGCGAGTGCCAGCTCCGAAGCCGACGCCAGTCGGCGAGACCGACGAAGAAGACGATGCTAAGGGGAATCCACATCCACCAGGCGTTGAGGACCTTGCCGCCGAACGAGCCGACACGCCCCCGGGCCATGCCCCACGCGACCTGTGGCCCCGTCCATGCCTCGGAGACGCGACCGTCGCCGTCCTCGACCCTGCCGAGCGCGATCTGCCCTGCCTTTCCCGACCAGACCTTGACGGTCCACCGACGTGACGCTGCGTCGAAGGTGGCGTCAGTCGTCGGATCGGCGGGGTACCGTGCGAGCCAGCGCGCGACCTTGGAGACCTCGAGGAACTTCGCAACGACGGTTTGCTCGGTCATTGCCGGCCCGCTCTTTGGCGCGAACGGATCCTCGAGAGCGGTGGCTCGGGCTCTGTCTGTCGTTTCCGTCGACGGTTCGGCAGCGAACGCCGCGGGTGCGACCAGGACGGCGAGGGCGAAGGCGAGCGCGCACGCGAACGCCAGCCGTTTCATCGCGGGTGGAACGACCAGAGCTTGTTCCCGACGAAGTTGAGCGGGGTGACGACCACGATCGCGATGGCCTGGGCCGGAAGAGCACCCAGACCTGCCCTGACGAGCACGGAGAGGACAACGAGGTTCGCGCACAGTGCGACCGTCGAGACGACGAGAAACCGCAGTCCCTGGTAGGTCAGGCCGCCACGCTCATTCTGGAACGTCCAGAGCCGGTTCCAGGTGTAGTTGTTCGCGACGGCGACGAGGAACGATGCGACCGCAGCGGGAAGGTAGTGAACACCGACGCCCTTGAGCAACGTTGCGTACACCGCGAGGTTGACGAGATAGCCGCTGCCACCAACGACGCAGAATTTTGCGAGCTGTTCCCAGTTGCGCCGCTTCCCGAGCCCGCTCCCGACGCGCTGTGCCTTGCCCTGGCCGGGTGGGGTCGAGAGGGAGCCAGTCATCTCGCGCGAGAGTACCGAGTCACGCGGCGCGGCCGAGTGCGTACGCAGGCAGCTGAACGCCGAAATGGGCAAGGATGAGCGGGGCGACGTCGACGATACTCATGCTGCGTTCGGGGCCGGGAGCCGCCTGGACGCCCACCGTCAGAAGCGGTACCTCGGTATCGCCGGTGACGAGCGAACCGTGCGAGCCGCCTCCTACGTGATGGCCGCCGCCAAGATCCGTGAACTCGAACCCCTCGGCAGCAGAGACGAGAACCTCACCTGCGTTCGGATTGGCGAGGGCCGCCCAGGAACGTGCGAGCCCATCCGGATGTCCGAGAATCGAAGCATCGCCGGTGCAGGCGAAGCCAGATCCCCCATCCGGCGCGAACCCGAGCTCCTCCCCCTCGCGTCGTGCGACAGCGTGCGCGCCTTCACGGAACAGCGTCACCTCCACCGCGGCCACGTCGTCAAGACGCGCTGCGACAGCCCGTGGGTCGAGCCGACAGGACGACGAGAGATAGAGGTGGGCCGCTCGATTCGACGCCAGTGGGAGAACACCATCGATCCCGGCGTACTCCGCACCCAGAGAGGCAGACGCGCGAACCCGCGTCTGGCCGTGATCGGCCATCACGATGACGGAATAGCGATCGAGGAATGCCTCGATCCCACCGCCGGCCTCGACGAGGGAGGCGATCGCCGCGTCACACCTCTGCAATGCAGGCAATGCGGAGTCCGGCCCGTGCTCGTGCGACGCGTAGTCGTAGTCCGAGAGGTAGAAGAGGAAGAAGTCGAAGGCGTCGCGCGTGACGAGCCAACGCCCGACGGCTGTCGCATAGGCGTCGATCGATCCTGCCGCTCGATTCCGCCACGAAAGAGGCGCTCCGGTACGATCAGAGCTGTAGAGGTTGTAGAAGAAGAATCGTTCCGGTCCGAGGACGTCGGGAAGGAACGGGAGCGACGAGCGATGACGTGTGCGACCGCGGTACGCGGTGAAGTTGGTCGCCGCGGTACGGAGACCGGCGTCGGCGAGGACCTCGAACACCGTCAGGGCCTTCGCGCCGAGATGCTGTCCGTTCATGTTGACAAGCGTGTCCTGCAGCGTCTGACCGATTCCCGCCGCGCGGACGGCGCCGAAGGAGCTGCCGTACTCGACGACGCGATCCTCGCTGCGGTCGTACCAGACGAGATGCGGGATCTCATGGATATCCCCGTGTGCGCCTGTCGCAATCGACGAGAGACACACCGGGGTCAGTGAGGGAAAGACGGACGTTGCCCGCCGGTACGAACCGACCTCGGCAAGCGCAGCAAGCATCGGAGTTTCGCGTGACCCGATCGTTCCTTCCAGCATCGATGGTGTGAGGCCATCGATGACGGCGAGAATCAGCGGACGCGGCTTCACTTGGCGAGCGAGCGCAGCCCGGCGTACTTGTCCGGGCCGTGCCGCGCCCTACGCGCCGCAATCACGGGCATCAGAAGTGCTTCCAGATACCCGACCACGGGGATCAACGCGAGGAGCGCGACGACGATCGCTGCTCCGATGAGGAGGAAGGCCGTGCCGCCGGCAGTCGCACCGCGCCGGTTGGCGCCTCGCACGATCGCTGCCGCAGAAACGGAACCGATCACGGCACCGACGACACCGCCGCCGACGCCGATCCAGCCGTTGACGAGCATCCCCGCAACCACGCCGACGACGAGAGCTCCGAGCAACGTCGTCGCGAATCCGAATCGGAGACCCGCGAGCACGCCGGCAAACGCGATGCCCGCGGCAACGCCGATTCCGACAGTGATTCCGATCTCGTACCAGTCGCCCATTAGCGCGCGGCCTCGTAAGGTTCTACCGGCAACCCGTAGGGGAGATGGCGCAGCCTCTCCCGGGACAGGTCACAGCGACCACCAGCCTCGGGGGCAAACGAGCGTAGGTTGTGAGACACCGAGCTAGTGTACGGATCGTCGTTCGAGGCGACGGATCACGTCGAGGCAGAACGCCCCTGCGCGAACGCCGTCGACGACGCGGTGGTCAAAGGTGACGGACACGTTCCCCATCTCGCGGACGACGACCTCGCCGTCCCGGACAACCGGTCGCGGGCCGATCCGGTGCAGCCCGAGGATCGCGACCTCGGGGTGGTTGATCAGTGGTGTCAGGAAGAGACCCCCGAGCTTTCCGGGACTCGTGACAGAGAAGGTCGAATCGCGCACGTCGTCGGGATGAAGCGAGCCCGCCCGTGCTCGGTCGGCGAGCCGCCTGATCTCCACATCGATCTCGGCGACGGAGAGCCGGTCGCAACCGTGGACGACGGGCACGACGAGCCCTGCCTCGGTGTCGACGGCGACGCCGAGGTCGTAGCGGTCCAGCAAGACGATGTCGTCATCCTCGATGCGCGCGTTCAACTCGGGGTACTCGACGAGCGATGCCGCGACGGCAGAAAGGGTCGCCGCGACGAGCAGGTCGAACTCAACGCCCGTGAAATCGCATTCCTCGACGAAGGTGACCGCGGGGATCTCGCGGTGGGTGCGCTCGACCTGCTCCACGATCGCCCGGCGGATTCCACGTACCGGCACGCGCCGGCCCTCCCGGGGCACGACCGCAGCACGGATGTCCGCCTCGGTCACCTGCCCGCCCGCGCCTGTGCCCCGGACCGCCGAGAAGTCGATGCCGAGCTCGCGGGCAAGCCGGTGGAGTGCGAGCGCCTCGAGCGGTTCGGAGCCGACCACCGTGATGATCGGCTCTGCCGGGGGCTCGTCGGCCGGCGGTGACGTGACGGAATGGAGGAGTTGCTCGCCGCTGCGGCCGATCATCGCGAGCGTGGCGCCGACGGAAGCGAGCTCTCCCTCGCGCGCAATGATGCGTAGAACGATCCCGGCAACCGGCGCTCCGAGCTCGACGGTCGCCTTCTCGGTCTGGATTTCGACGATGGGCTGGTGTTCGTCGACCGCCTCACCTTCGGAAACGAGCCAGCGGGTGATCTCCCCCTCGGTGAGACCCTCTCCCAGGTCGGGCAGTGTGAACGCATGCGCCATGGTCGGCAGCGTAGTGAGGAACGCGTGCAATCGCGAGATCGTGGCTGGTCGCAGGCGAGCGGTGGCTGCCCTACACGAGAACGGTCAGCGCGTCGCGCTGCGCGATGATCTCGGCCTCGACGATGTCGCCGATGTCCTCGCCGTCGACCTGTGCCGGCATCGGTCGATCGCAGCGGAGCTGGATCCGATCGAGGTCATGACCTGTCAGCACATCGCGTGCACCTTGCCGGCCAAGAAGAGCCTGACTCGCAAGACGCGGAACCGCCCTCATCCGGACCTCCCGGGGCGCGACGATGTCGAGCCCGCCCTCGAATGACGCGTCCGGAGCGATGCGCAACCCGAGCCGACCCGCGTAGGTGTATGGCGAGCAGTTCGCGACGAGCGCAAATGCAGCTCGGCCGAGCCCTTCGATCTCGAGCAACGGATCGTAACGAAGCCGATGCTCGACGAGCGTTCGCGCGACCGTGAAGGCAAATCGGACATCTCCGGGACGTTTGCCATCCGGCCTGCGGCCGAGGTCGTCGACCTTGCGGACCAGCTCGGCATCGAAGCCGATCCCCGCGTTGAAGGCGAATCGGCGCCCGTTGAGGACTCCGAGCGAGATACGCCGCGGGCGACCGGAGGCAATCAGTTGAGCCGCCCTGACCGGATCCCGCGGAAGACCGAGCGCTCGAGGGAGCACGCTGGTACCGCCACCGGGGACGAACCCGAGGGCCACGTCCCCGGTGATCCCGTTGATCACCTCGTTGTAGGTTCCATCGCCCGAGAACACGTAGATCGCCTCCGCCCGCGGCGACCACTCTCGCGCGAACTCGGTCGCATCGCCCTGTGCCTGGGTCAGGACGGTTTCTGTCCCTGACGGCAACGCGGCCTGGACGGCGGCGAGGCGGCGCTCGTTGACGCCGCTCGCGAACGGGTTGACGATCAGCACTCTCGTGGCGTGGGTCATGCTCGCGGCCCCCCCGGAGGGCGCAGCACAAGAACCGTCTCGGAACCCGGGGCGATCTCGGTGAGACCGCCGTCTCTGACGACCGCCTGGGCCGACTCCGCAAGCGCAGCCCAGCCGGCACTGCCTTTGCCGACGACCCTGAGGTCGAGGCCTCGGTCAAAGCCGCCGTCGAGATCCGCCATCAGCGCAGCATGGCCGATCTGGGCGAGGGCCTTTCCCGCGCTCATTCCGAGGTCGGTAGCGACGACGAGCGTGAGATCACCCAGTTCGTCGGGATCGAGCTCGGGTAGCGAACCTACCTCGTCGCCGAGGGTCTGCATCCTGACGAGCAAGCGATCGCGGGCGGAGCGGCGCATCGGCGGTAGACACGCAACGTCTCCGACCCGCTCGTGATCGAGGACACGCAGCTCGTCCCACTCGCGCGGCTCGGCGCGAAGGCAGACCTTCCGGAACGAGTGGCGCCACCATTCCTCGAAGCCGTCGCGCCAGCGGTCGTCCTCGCGAAACCGGTACGCGCATCGGCGCGTCGCGAGTGCTGCTGCCGTCGCGAGCTCGACGAACGGCCGAGTCGTTCGGCGCCGCACGACGAGGTACATCACGAGCGCGTCGTCTTCGGTCTCCACCCGCGCAGCGTACGTCAGCGCAGCAGGAATCCCTCGCCGAGTGGGTCATCCGGGTCGAGAGTGAACAATGATTCGCCCGTTCTGTACGCGCTACCGGTGACCTCCGTGACGACCGCAGGACGCCCCGCGACATCGACCTCGTCGACCACGCAGCCCGTGAACGACGAACCCACGATCGACAGATGCCGTAGCTCCGCCCCACGGGGGAGCTGCCATGAAGCATCGAGCAAGGCAAGCCTTGCGGATGTCCCAGACCCGCAGGGCGATCGATCCACCTCCCCGTCGGCGAAGACCGTCACGTTGCGTTGCGTGAGGGGATTGTGACCCTCCTCCTGCCAGAAGATGACGCCGTAGATATCGCGCAGCTCGGGCTCGAGGGGATGCACGATCTCCTGCCAGGACTCGAGCTCACGCTTGATCTCGCGCCCGAGCTCGACCAGCCGTGGGAGCTCCGCCGGCTCGACAAGCTCGGGAACGGACGCGTAGAAGGCGCCGCCGTAGGCAACGTCGACGCTCCGCCCCGCAATCTCCACACCCGTCGCCCACACGAACGCCGGCACGTTGCGGAAGCGCACGGAGCGCACTCGACCGTCGCTCACGGTGGCAACGGTCTCGAGGCGCCCGGACGGCACATCGACGACGACGCGGTTCTCTCCCTCGCGCCGTTCGACGATCCCCTCGTCGAGCGCCCACGTGACGAGGGCGATCGTGCCATGGCCGCAGGCGGTCGAGTAGCCGGCGTTGTGAAAGAAGACGACTCCGAGGTCGGCACCGTCGTCGTTGGGTGGCACGACGTGACAGCCGTACATGTCGGCGTGTCCCCGTGGCTCGTTGACGAGCAGGCGGCGCACGTGGTCGAGTCGTTCGAGCGCGTCGCGCCGACGGTCGAGGATCGTGGTTCCGTCAGGGAGATCGGAGCCGCCGACGACAATCCGGAACGGCTCACCGCCGGTGTGGTAGTCGACGGTGCGGATTCCGGTCACGGCATCACTCCTCCGAAAAGCTCGGATACCGCTGTGTCAACAGGCAGACGTAGCCGATCGCCTGCGCGTTGTAGCGCAGCCAGTACGCGAGGATATCTCTCATCCCGGGGTGTAGCTTTCCGGCAAAGAGCGCATAGAACCAGGCGGCAAACGAGATGAGTTGCGCGACGTAGCCGAGCAGGTAGAGGACGATCGCAGCGGGGATGTAGAGGAACAGCCGGAAGAGAATCGTCAGTCGGCTCTGCGGTCCCGGAGGCGCGATCACCACGTCGATCGGATAGCCGACCTCGCCCGAGAACGAGGGGAACGGATCGGCGGCGATCGAGAAGTATGCGTAGACGTGCGTCAGATACCGCAGGTAGCCGGCGATGAAATCGTGGAGCCCGTTCGGGATTCGCCCGGTGAAGATGCCGACGAACCAGGCTGCGATGACCGCAAACCAGACCGCGATGCCCCACAGCATGAGCCAGAAGAGGTGCGGAATGACGAGTAGCAATCGGAAGAACACGGTGAGCCGGTTCCGCTCGAGATCGTCCGTGATGACCAGATGGATCGGATGGGCCGCCGGAGAGTCTCCCTCGGGCATGACTAGCTGTTCGGACATTGTGCTCCCTTTGTCGCGGCCCGGGCTAGGCGCCCGTGAACCTCGGGGGCCGCTTCGCGAGGAACGCAGCGACTCCTTCGGTGAAGTCGGCCGTGCCGATCGCGAGCTGTTGCAGATCGGCCTCGAGTGCGAGCTGCTCCTCGAGCGATGCTGCATGCGCATGCTCGAAGAGCTGCTTGGTCATGGCGACTGCAGCCGTCGGCAGCGCCGCCCAGGTCGAAGCCACGTTGCCGACGCGGGCGTCGAAGCTCTCGGCCGGGATCGTCTCCGAGACGAGACCCCACGCGAGCGCCTCGTCTGCCCCGAGCCTGCGGTTGGAGCTCATCCACTCGAACGCGCGGGCGAACCCGAGGAGCCGATGCAGGAACCACGTGCCTCCGGAGTCGGGTACGAGGCCGATGCCGACGAAGCCCGGGACGAACGCTGCGGCGCTCGAAGCGACGCGCACGTCGCAGGCACAAGCGAGCGAGAGACCAGCTCCGGCGACGGGGCCGTTCACGGCGGCGATCACCGGCTTGGCCAGACCGCGGATCAGCCTGATGTTGGGATGGTAGGTCTCCTCGAGAGCTTCCTCGAGCGTCGTGTCGATCTCGGCGAACTCCTTGAGGTCCTGTCCGGCGCAGAAGCCGCGACCGGCTCCCGTGATCACGACGCAGCGGATCCCGGGATCTGCTGCCTCCTCGAGCGCGGAGCGCAGCGCCGCATGCAGCGCCCGGTTGAAGGCGTTGAAGACGTCCGGCCGGTTAAGCGTGATCGTGAGGACCGCTCCGTCTCGCGCTGTCAGAACCTCGCTCATGCCCGAACCCTACTTCGCCGGGCGACCGCCGCTTCGGCAGGTAGCGTCACCCACGTGAGTTCGACCTCCGTCGCCGCGTCGCTCGCGTTTGTGGCCGGCCTCGCCGGGGCGGTCCAGGTCGCCGTGCAGGGACGCCTCGGCGACCGGGTCGGCACGCTCGAGGCACTCACGTGCGCCGTCGTCATCGCCGCCGTCACCGCGCTCACGCTGTTGCTCGTGGCCCGCCGCAGCCTCGACGGCATGCGTGCCGGATTCTCCGCACCGAAGTGGATGCTCGTCGGTGGGTTGATGACGATCGTGATCGTGACTGCGATCACCGTCGCCGGCCCGCGGATCGGCATTGTCGCAACGTCGGCCTTTCTCATCGTTGGACAGTTCGCCCTCGCAGCGACGATCGATCGATTCGGCTGGTTCGGCCTCGAGCCTGTCGCGCTCGCCTGGCCCCGCATCCTCGGGCTTGCACTGCTCGCAGCGGGTGCGGCGCTGACGCTAAAACGATGAGCGCTCGCGCCTGGCTGGCGCTCTGGACCGTCTACCTCCTCTGGGGCTCGACGTACCTTGGGATCGAGCTTGCCGGCGAGACGATCCCGCCGCTTCTCTCGGCCGGTATGCGATTCATCACGGTCGGCGTGGTACTGACGAGCTGGATGCTGATCCGGCATGGCCTGACGCCGTTCCGGATCGGCTGGGCGACCGCCGGCTCCGTCGTCCTCTGCGGGCTGCTCCTGATCGGCGCGAACGCACTGCTGTTCGTCGCCGAGCGACGCGTCCCGATCGGCCTCGCCGCACTGATCTTCGCCTCGGTCCCGCTCTGGCTCGTCGTCTTCCGCTCGATCACGGGCGATCGCCCCGCGCGCGTTTCGCTCGCCGGGACCGCATTTGGATTCATCGGAGTCGCGGTTCTGCTCCGGCCGGGCGGTGGCGTCACCGTGACCGGTGTGCTCATGGTGGTCTGCTCGGCGCTCATGTGGGCGTTCGGGACGTTTCTCTCGTCGAAGCTCCCGATGCCGCGCGACGCAGTGACGACGGCGGGCATCCAGGGTCTCGCAGGTGGGCTCCTCCTGATCCCCGTCGGCTTCCTCTTCGCGGACGGGGAGTCGTTCAACCCCGCTGACTGGTCGACACGCTCGCTGCTCGGGTTGCTCTACCTGATCGTCTTCGGCTCGATCATCGGGTACACGGCCTACATCTGGCTCGTCACGAACGTGCCACTCGGAACCGTCGCGACCTACGCGTACGTGAACCCGCTCGTCGCGATCACTCTCGGCGTCGTCATCCTGCAGGAGGTGTTGACGTGGCAGATCGTGGCCGGTGCAGCGGTAATCCTCACCTCGGTGGCGGTCGTGATCCGCAACGAGATAGCCCGACGACCCGACGAGAAGCCGCCGCTGATCGAGACCTGATGCTACTGCGCATCAAGCCTCTAAAGGCCGACGATCTCGTCCGGTCGCACCGGAATCCGCGTAAGCGGCTTTCCGGTTGCGGCGCGCATCGCCGACACGACTGCCGCGGCCGCAACGACGGTCGGCGGCTCGCCCACGCCCTTGGCGCCGTAGGGAGCAGAAGGCTCCGGCACCTCGATCAGCACCGACTCGATCGGCGGCATGTCGAGCGTCGTCGGGATGAGGTAGTCCGTGAAGCTCGCGTTCGTGATCCTGCCGTCGCGCGTCTGGATCTCCTCCATCACCGCGAGCCCGAGACCTTGCGCCGTGCCGCCCTCGATCTGGCCCTCGAGAGCGAGCGGGTTGACGGCCCGGCCGACGTCCTGGGCAGTCCCGATCCAGACAACGCGTGTGAGACCGAGCTCGACGTCGACCTCGGCGACGACGCGCATCGCCGAGCACGCGAGCGCGACGTGGGCACGCTCCCCCGTGATCTGACCCGTCTCGGGATCGAGCGGCGTTGTCCTTGGGTGGCGGTGCACACGCTCCACGTCCACCTCGGACGCACCCCCGCGCTCGCGCTCCTCGAGCGCGGCCCGACACGCATCCTGCACCGCGCCGGCCGCCATCCAGGTCATGCGCGATGCGGAGGCCGAGCCAGCCGAGCCAACGGTAGAGGTCGTGTGCGGCATCAGCGTCACGGCATCGGTGCCGAGCTCGGTGCGTGCGACTTGGAGGATCACGCCGACGACGCCCTGGCCGACCTCGGCGGCGGCGCAGTGCACCTCAGCACTGCCGTCTGCGTGGAGCACGACGCGGGCAGCACAGGAATCGTCGAAGCCCTCGGAGTAGCAGATGTTCTTGAACCCGACCGCGAAGCCGACTCCGCGCTGCACGCCTTCGCCGCGGGTCGTGTTGCCCGCCCCGCCGGGCAGTCGGATCGGGTCGCGCGGAAGCGCCTCGGCGGCAGGAACGGCTATCGCCGCTGCGGCGCGGATCGTCTCGGCCACCGGGCAGGAGCCCTCGATCACCTGGCCCGTGGGGAGAACGTCGCCGGAGCCGAGCGCGTTCAGGAGGCGTAGCTCAATCGGGTCGATGTCGAGTTCCGCCGCAAGCAGATCCATCTGCGCCTCTGCGGCAAAGCACGTCTGCACCGCTCCGAAACCGCGCATTGCCCCGCAGGGTGGGTTATTGGTATAGACCGCTGTGGCCTCGATCAGGGCGTTGTCGACGCGGTACGGACCGACCGCGAACGACGCCGCATTCGACGCAACGGCGGTCGAGCTCGACGCATACGCACCGCCGTCGAGCAGAATCCGCATCCTCACGTTCACGAGCCTGCCGTCGCGTGTGGCGCGATGCTCGCACCACATCCGTGCCGGGTGACGGTGGATGTGGCCGACGAACGACTCCTCGCGGTTGTAGACGATCTTGACCGGACGGCTCGTGTGCAGCGCGAGCAAGGCGCCGTGGAGCTGCATCGAGAGGTCCTCGCGGCCGCCGAACGCGCCGCCGACACCGGCGAGATGGATCCGCACCTGCTCGGGGGCCAACCCAAGACACGGGGCGACCTGGTCGCGGTCGACGTGTAGCCACTGGGTCGCGACGTAGATGTCGACGCCGCCCTCTCCGTCCGGAACGGCAAGCCCCGACTCGGGGCCGAGGAACGCCTGGTCCTGGATCCCGACGTCGTAGACCCCGGTCACCGTCACGTCGCCCTCGGTCTCGGGGTCCCCATGGCGGATCACCATGTGGCGGACGACATTCGGGCGAGGGTCGTCGCGGTAGCCATGGCCCGCGGTCGGCCTTCCCTCGTGGAGGGGCTCCATCTCGGTGGCGCGCTCCATGTCGGAGACGATCGGTAGCTCCTCGTAGACGACCCGGATCGCTGCGGCCGCACGACGCGCCTGCTCCGGATGCTCGGCGGCGACGAGAGCGACGGGCTCGCCGTAGTAGCGGACGCGGTCGGAGGCGAGCACGGGCTGGTCGGGAAACTCGAGGCCGTAGGTCTTTGCGCCCGGGACGTCCTCGTGCGTAAGCACGGCGTGGACGCCCGCCATCGTCAGCGCCTGGGAGATGTCGATCTCGACGATGCGCGCATGCGGGTGAGGGCTGCGCAGGGTGTGGCCCCAGAGCATCCCGGCCGCCTGGAGATCGCTCGAGTAAGCGAACTCGCCTTTGACCTTCGGTGGTCCGTCGAGCCGGAGAACGCTGTCACCGACACGACCCACGGTCGGCGTCGCGGCAACTGTGCTCACGACGCTGCCGCCTGTCGCACCGCGTCGAAGATCTTCGCGTACCCGGTGCAGCGACAGAGGTTCCCGGAGAGGGCCTCGCGGATCTCGTCGTCGCTCGGCGTCGGGTTCGACTCGAGGAGGTCGACGGTTGCGACAACGAGCCCTGGCGTGCAGAACCCGCACTGGACCGCTCCCGCCTGAACATAGGCCTCCTGCACCCTGTGCAAGCGGTCGCCGTCGGCTAGGCCCTCCACCGTCGTCACCTCATGGCCATCGGCCTGTGCACCGAGAACGAGGCAGGAGCAGACGAGCGTGCCGTCGAGAAGGACGGAGCACGAGCCGCACTCGCCCTGCTCGCAGGCGTTCTTCGAGCCGGGCAGGCCAAGGCGCTCGCGCAGCACGTAGAGCAGGCTCTCCCCCGCCCACACGTCTGCCTCGTGGCGCTCGCCGTTGACGGTCAACTCGATCCTCACGCCAGACACCTGCTGAGCGCGCGAC